>NZ_JBSHFH010000007.1:0-205401 GCF_053617235.1 Streptomyces sp. NPDC055749
GGCGAGGAGCGCTGCTCCTCGCCCGGGCCGGCTGCTTTCCTGACTCTTTTCCGGTGCCTTCATGGAAAAGTTTTGGCCGATTGTTTACAGCCTGTTAACGCTGGTTCACATGTGGTGCACATGCCGTATACGGAGCGTCGCGGACGAGTCGCCCGACCAGGACGCGCGTAGATGTCCGGGTTCCGGACGGTGTCCCGCTGACCGGCGCTTATGCCCGGAGGCCGTTCGAGAGTTTCCGCAGACGCCCGGATTCTGGACGAGGTCTTCCGCTGAGCGGACTCGCTCGCTACTGTCCCGGCCATATGAACGCCCCGTGGCAGCGCCGCCGCGGAGCGCAGCCGGTGCCATGGCCAGCCGGCGGCCTCTCCGTGCGTCGCCGCTGGGACCGGTGCCGCGACTTCTGCGAGAGAGAGCCGCCGCCACTCACCAAGAGGGAGAGGGCGTCGTGACCGCGGAGACATCCCAGACGCTCGACCGAGGACTGCGCGTCCTCAAACTGCTCGCCGACACCGACCACGGCCTGACCGTCACCGAGTTGTCCAACAAACTCGGCGTCAATCGCACCGTGGTCTACCGTCTGCTCGCCACGCTCGAACAGCACGCCCTGGTACGCCGTGATCTGGGTGGCCGGGCCAGGGTGGGCCTGGGCGTGCTGCGCCTGGGCCGTCAGGTGCACCCCCTCGTCAGGGAGGCCGCGCTGCCCGCGCTGCGTTCGCTGGCCGAGGACATAGGCGCCACCGCCCACCTCACGCTGGTAGACGGCACCGACGCCCTCGCCGTCGCGGTGGTCGAACCGACCTGGACCGACTACCACGTGGCCTACCGCGCAGGTTTCCGGCACCCGCTGGACCGGGGCGCGGCGGGCCGGGCGATTCTCAGCGCCCGGCAGCAGACCGCACCGGACCACCCCGGCTACACCCTCACGCACGGCGAGCTCGAAGCCGGTGCGAGCGGGGCCGCGGCGCCGCTCGTCGGGGTCTCGGGGGTGGAGGGCAGCGTCGGTGTGGTGATGCTCGCGGACGCCGTACCGGAACGGGTGGGTCCGCGTGTGCTGGACGCCGCCCGGGAGGTGGCGGACGCGCTGCGGTGACGGGGCGCCGGGGTGTGGGGGCGGGTGCCTGTGGGGTCGCCCCCGCGAGGCGCGGATAGATTGTGCGGGTGCTCTCTCGCCTCTCCAGCCTTCCGCGCCCCCGCGCTCTCGCCCTCTGTGCGCTGCCCGTTCTCGCGGTATTCGGTACGGCGGCCTTCGCGCCCCTGCCGTTCACCCTGGCGCAGCCGGGGCTGACCGCGGACGTCCTCGGGGACGACCAGGGGAAACCGGTGATCACCATCAAGGGCACGCCCACCCGGCCCACCGAGGGTCAGCTCCGGATGACGACGATCGTCGCGACCGGGCCGACCGCCGAGGTCGGTATCGGTGACGTGATCGACAGCTGGTTCAGGACGGACCGGGCGGTCATGCCTCGGGACGCCGTGTACCCGACGGGCGGCTCCGAGAAGGAGATCGAGCAGCACAACCTCGAAGACATGAAGGAGTCGCAGAACGTCGCCGTCGACGCGGCCCTGAAGTACCTCGACAAGGCCCCCGGCTCCGTCGACGTCAGTCTGAACCTCGCCGATGTGGGCGGGCCGAGCGCCGGACTCTTCTTCTCGCTCGGCATCATCGACAAGCTGGACGGCGACGGCTCCGGCGGCGATCTCACCGGCGGCCGTAACGTCGCGGGAACCGGCACGATCAGCGCCGACGGCGAGGTCGGCGCCGTCGGCGGGGTGTCCCTGAAGACTCAGGCGGCCCGCCGTGACGGGTCGACGGTCTTCCTCGTACCGAAGGCCGAGTGCGGGGAGGCGGAGGCCGAGCTGCCGAAGGGCCTCCAGCTGATTCCGGTCACGACGCTGAGCGGTGCGGTGTCCGCTCTGCGGGCGCTGGAGCAGGGGGGCGAGGTCCCGGGCTGCTGACGCCCTTTCCGGCGGCGGGTCCCGGGCTGTCGGCACCCTTTCCGGCCGCGAGTTCCGGGCTGTCGGCACCCTTCCCGGCGGCGGGATCCGGTTCCTCCATCGTGCGCCAGGCGGGGAAGATCAGCGGGCTCAGCGTTGCCAGGAAGTAGACCCCGCCCATCGCGAGCAGCGCTCCCGTCGCCCCCATGCTCTCCACCAGCAGCCCGGCCGCCAGACCGCCCACCGGCATGGCGAGCTCGCAGCCCGCGGTGAGCGCCCCGGACACCCGGCTGCGCAGCTCCTCGGGGACGCGTTCGTACGTCATCGTGGTCAGGATCGGGTTCAGCATGCCGCCCGCGACTCCGCCCAGGGCCATCGTGACGGCCAGCGGCAGTGTCGTCCCGGTCAGCGCGGCGACCGCGAACCTGGGTGCGCCGCACAGGATCACGCACACCGTGAAGACCGTCCGCCGCGAGAAGCGGTGCCCCACGGCCCCGTACAGCAGTGCTCCCGTCAGTCCGCCCGCCCCGAACAGCGCGGTGAGCAGGCCGAGATCGGTGGCTCCGCCCAGCTCGCCCTCGGCGTGCACGGGCAGCAGGACGGCGTTCCAGCCCTGGTCGGTGCCGTTCATGAACATCACCATCACCACGACGGCGAGCAGCAGCCGGTTGCCCAGCAAGTAGGCGTAGCCCTCGCGGAGTTCGGAGCGGTACGCGCGCAGCGACACCGGAGCCGCGGCCTTGCGCGGCTCGGCCGCCCGGACCCCTCGTACGCCTGCCGCGACCAGTAGTGCGGACAGGCCGAACGTCGCCGCGTCCAGCAGGAGTACGGTCTCGGCGCCGACGAAGGAGATCAGCACACCGGCCAGCGCGGCCCCGACCATCCGCGCGCCGCGCGACACGGCGTCGAAGAGGCTGGCGGCGCGGGCCAGCGTGGTGCCGGCGTGCTCGGCGAGGTCGGGGACGAGGACGTAGCGTGCCGTGTTCCCTGGCGTGTGGGCCAGGCCGTTGAGCGCCATCAGCGCGCACAGCATCCAGAATTCGAGCGCCCCCGCGTAGTGGAGCAGCGGGATGGTGGCGATGGCCGTGCCGCAGACCGCGTCGGAGGCGACGGCGACCCTGCGGCGGCCGATCCGGTCGATGAGGGGGCCGCCGATGAGCGCGGCGACGACGATCGGCAGGGTCGCGCAGAAGGCGACGACGCCGGCCCGGCCCGCGCTGCCCGTGGTCTCCAGGACGAACCAGGGGACGCCGATGAGAGTGAGCGAAGTGCCTGCGGTGGATATGGAGTTGGCCGCGAGTACGGCGGCGAGTGGTGTGCGGTGTCCCATGGATTTCCCCCCGGTCGTGGATCAGGCCGTGCGAGGTGCGCGCACCGTCGCGCAGGCGGAGCGCTCCTGTGTGAGCCGCAGGCCGAACTCGATGAGGGCCCAGCCCAGTTGGGCCTTCATGTTCTTGCGTACGGGCCGGACCGCCGCCGCCTCGCGGTGCAGTTCGGCGGAGCGGAACGTGTGCAGCTGGAGGTGGATGTCGGGGTGCACGGCGGTGGTCCCTTCAGTCGGTCGAGCGCGGGAAGACGTGCAGGTGGGCGCGGACGACGGCCGAGCCTTCGGTGCCCTCCGGGACCCGGCCCCGGTAGCTGTTGACGAGGTCGTGGATCTTCTCGGACAGTTCCGTGGAGAGTTCGGGGGTCAGCCGCACCTTGAAGTCGCTGAGGTCCCAGCTGTGGAGCCACTCCTCGGGCCACTCGTGCATCGTGCCGAGCCAGGTGCTGACCTCCTGGGTGTGCCAGGTGGCGACCTCGTGCAGGACGACTCCCATGGCGCCGCGCACCTCGGGGTCCGGGTCGCGGAGGAAGTTGGCGCTGCGGTCGAACGCCGTGCCGACGTGCACGGCCTTCCACCACCGCTCGCGTCCCTTGCCGAGCTCCGGGGCGTCTGCCACGAAGCCGTACGTGGCCAGTTGGCGCAGGTGGTAGCTGGTGGCGCCGCTGGACTCGCCGAGCCGGTCCGCGAGACCGGACGCGGTGGCCGGACCGAACTCCCGCAGGGCGCTGAGCAGTCGCAGCCGCAGCGGGTGGGCCAGCCCCCGCAGGGTGCGGGCGTTCACGTGGTGGAGCTCGGGGGCGTCGGCCGCCCGGTCCTCGCGGCCGGCCTCGTTCTCTGTCATGCCGCGACTCTAGACTTGCAAAGACACCTTTGCAACAGATTCTTTGCAAGCACTTCTTTGGAACTTCCGGGCGCCCCACCTGCAAGCGCCCAAGCACCCCGCCCGCAGCCGGGCGTCACCCCTCCTTGATGAAGCCCTCCGCCACCAGCCAGTCCTTCGCCACCTCGTGCGGGTCCTCGCCGTCCACGTCCACCTTGGCGTTGAGGACCTGCGCCACCTCCGTGGTCAGCTTCCTGCTGACCGGGTCCAGCAGACCCGCGATCTCCGGGTACTTCTCGAAGGTCGCCGTGTGGATGACCGGCGCCGCGTTGTAGTTGGGGAAGAAGTGCTTGTCGTCCTCCAGCACGTCCAGGTCCATCGCCTTGATCCGCCCGTCCGTGGTGAACACCTCGCCCAGCAGGCAGGAGTCGGACTTGGAGACCTGCGTGTAGATGATCCCGGCGTCCATCTTCTGGATGTTCGCGGTGGGGACCGACATTCCGTACGCCTTCTCCATGCCCGGCAGACCGTCGTCGCGCGACGCGAACTCGTTCTCCACGCAGATCGTCACCGCGCCCGGGTCCTTCTTCGCCAGCTCGGCGACGTCCGAGAGCGTCCTCAGCTTGTACTTCGCGTTGTTCTTCTTGCTGATGGCCAGCGCGTAGGTGTTGTTGAGCGTGGACTGCGGCAGCCACGTCACCCCGTTGCCCCGGTCCTCGTCGCGGACCGCCTCCCACTGCTCCTGCGGGTCGACGATCGGCTTCGCATGGCCGAGGTACGTGATCCAGGCCGTACCCGTGTACTCGTACATCGCATCCGCGTCACCCTGGACGATCGCCTCGCGCGCACTGATCGAACCCGGCAGATTCGTCCGGTCCAGGACCTCCGCGCCCGCCGCCTTGAAGACCAGGCCGATCATCTGGCCCAGGATGATGTTCTCGCTGAAGTTCTTCGATGTGACCGTCAGGGAAGCGCCCTTGAGCGGCTCGCCCGCGCCGACCGAGCCCGGTTCCACCTCGTCCACCATCGGCGAACCGCTCTTCAGCCCGCACCCGGCGAGCAGTACGGACGCCACCACGATCCCCGCCAGAGAGGCCCTGGTCACGGTCCCTCCAGTCCACGCGGCGTCAGCGACAGCTCGACCAGCGAGGCCATCCAGTCCACCAGCAGCGCCAGCACCACCGTCAGGACGGAGCCCAGCACCAGGACCGGCATCCGCTGGGTCTGGATGCCCGAGGTGATCAGGTCGCCGAGACCGCCGCCGCCACCGAATGTGGCCAGCGTCGCCGTGCCCACATTGAGCACCAGGGCCGTCCGCACGCCCGCCAGGATCAGCGGTACGGCGAGCGGCAGCTCCACCTTGGCGAGTGTCCCCACCCCGGACATCCCGATGCCGCGCGAGGCCTCGACCAGCGTCGGATCGATCGACTTCAGCCCGGCCACCGTGTTGGAGAGCACCGGGAGCACCGCGTAGATCACCATGCCCATGATCGCCGTGGACGGGCCGATGCCCAGCCAGATCACCAGCAGGGCGAGCAGCCCGATCGCCGGGGTGGCCTGCCCGATGTTGGCGACGGCCGTGACGACCGGAGCGCCCTTGCTCAGACCCCGCCGGGTCAGTGCGATCCCGAGGGGGATCGCGATGATCAGCACCCAGAAGGTGGAGATGGCCGTCAGTCTGATGTGCTGCCAGACCCGCAGCCGCACATTGCCGTCGTCCAGCGAGTTCTTCGCGATCGAGTCGAGATGGACGTTGGTGATCCATACGAAGGTGATGGCCAGGACCACCGCGAGGGCGAGCGGCACCAGCACCAGCTTCCGCCAGGTGATCCGGCGCGGCGGACCGGCCGGCACCGCGACGGGATCCTCCTCCTCGTCACGGAAGGCGATTCCCTTGACATCGTGCTCGCCGGGCGGACGGGTGTCCGGCACCCCGCGCCCGGGCGGCACCTGATGGCTCGGAGTCATTCGGTGGTGCCACCACCCTCCAGCTCCTGTTCGGTCCGGTGGGCCCGCAGCTCCTCCAGATCGTGCTCGTGCTCCAGGGCCGTGAGCCGGTCGGCCTCCAGGAGCTCCTGCACGGAGTTCATGAGGGTCACCATGTCGACGACCCCGATGAACTCACCGCGCCGCCCCGTCACCGCCACCCGCCCGCCGCTGTCGATCAGCACCGCCTCCAGCGCGTCGTGCAGCGTGTGGCGTCCCGCGTCACCGTGTCGTGCACCAGCTGCCCGGCACGGGCCAGGGACCCGCGCGCCCGCATCAGATCGCCGCGCCGCAGCCACTTGTACGGGCGGTTCCTGCGGTCCAGCATCAGCAGCTCGTTGTACGGGCCGCTGCGCAGTTTGTTGAAGATCGACTGAAGCGGGTCGTCGACCGTCACCGTCGGGAAGTCCGCGATGCCCACATCCCGTACGCGAGTGAGGTTGAGCCGCTTCAGGGCGGCGCCCGCGCCCACGAACCCGGAGACGAAATCGTCCGTCGGATTGGTCAGAATCGCCTCGGGAGTGTCGAACTGGGCGATGTGCGAGCGCTCCCGCAGCACCGCGATCCGGTCGCCCAGCTTGATCGCCTCGTCGAAGTCGTGGGTGACGAAGACGATCGTCTTGTGGAGCTCGTGCTGGAGCCGGATCAGCTCGTCCTGGAGGTGGTCGCGGGTGATCGGGTCGACGGCGCCGAACGGCTCGTCCATCAGCAGCACCGGCGGATCGGCGGCCAGCGCCCGCGCCACCCCCACCCGCTGCTGCTGACCGCCCGACAGCTGGCGGGGATAGCGCCCGTGGAACTCCCTCGGGTCGAGACCGACCAGATCGAGCATCTCCTCGACCCGGTCCTTCACCCGCGACTTCGACCAGCCGACCATCTTCGGTACGAGCGCGATGTTCTCCGCGACCGTCATGTGCGGGAAGAGCCCGGACGACTGGATCGCGTATCCGACCTTGCGGCGGAGTTTCACCGGGTCGATGTCGGTGACGTCCTCGTCGTTGATCCTGATCCGCCCGGACGTCGGCTCGATCAGCCGGTTGATCATCTTCAGGGTGGTGGACTTCCCGCAGCCGGACGGCCCCACGAAGATGACCGTCTCACCGGCCTTGATGTCCATCGAGACGTTGTCCACCGCGGGGCTGGGACTGCCGGGATACGTCTTGGTCAGATTCTCCAGCCGGATGGTGGCGCCGGACGTCGCGTTGCTGCTCGGTTCTGCCTCGGTCGCGGTCTCAGACACGGATACCCCTAGGAATGGTCAGCCGCCCGAGCAGTACGTACGCGGCGTCGAAGAGCAGAGCGAGGATGACGATGCCGAGCGTGCCGGCCAACACCTGGTTGATCGCGTTGGCGCTGCCCAGGGAGGCGATCCCGCGGAAGATCTCGTTGCCCAGGCCGGGCCCGGAGGCGTACGCGGCGATGGCGGCGATCCCCATCAGCATCTGCGTGGAGACCCGGATCCCGGTCAGGATCGGCGGCCAGGCGAGGGGCAGTTCCACCTTGCACAGCCGGGCGAACCGCGACATCCCGATGCCCGTCGCGGCGTCGACGAGGGACGGGTCGACGCCGCGGAGCCCGACGATGGAGTTACGGACGATGGGCAGCAGCCCGTACAGCGTGAGCACGATGACGGTGGGCGGTACGCCGAGACCCACCAGCGGGATCAGCAGGCCGATCGCGGCGAGGGAGGGGATGGTGAGGATCGTCGCCGTGGAGGTGATGGCCAGGGACCCGCCCCAGCCGCTCCGGTAGCTGAGCACGCCGATCAGGATGCCCAGCACGGTGGCGATGACCATGCACTGGAAGACGGCGCTGACGTGCTGGAACGCGTCGGTGAGCAGTTGCTGGTGCCGATTTCCCAGGTACTCCCAGAAGCTCACACGTCACTCCCCGGTTCAGTCGGTGTCCTCCGCGGCCTGCTCGACCAGCGGGATGATGCGCAGCGGCACCGGGTTCTCCATGACGATCGCCGTGGAGGCCCGGACAATGCCATCAAATCCGACAACCCGGTCGATCACTCGCTGGAGATCGGCGTTCGAACGGGCGACCAGCCGGCACAGCATGTCGCCGTGCCCGGTCGTGGTGTGCAACTCCAGCACTTCGGGAACGCCGCCCAAATGGGCCCGGACGTCCGCCCCTTGGCCCTGCTTGATCTCCAGCGTGGCGAAGGCGGTGACGGGGTAGCCGAGCGCGGCCGGGTCGACATCGGGGCCGAAGCCCCGGATTACCCCGTTCGACTGAAGGCGGTCCAGCCGTGCCTGCACGGTCCCGCGCGCCACCCCGAGCCGTCGCGACGCTTCGAGCACTCCGATACGAGGCTCGCGGGCCAGCAGCACGATGAGCCGCCCGTCCAGTCGGTCGATCGTCACGGGTCCGCCTCCGGAGGTATCGAGTGTCGAGTATGTGATGGTCATCATGTACAGACAGCGGCTCGGATGGGCATACCCACTGCACAGATTGCTCACTCGGATCGCAAACTGTTGCGCACCTTGCGAAGCGGCGGGAACCTTTGGGTATGACTGAGACTCTGCACACCACCCCCGACACCGCCCGGCAGGCCGACCCCTTCCCGGTCAAGGGAATGGACGCGGTCGTCTTCGCCGTGGGCAACGCCAAGCAGGCCGCGCACTACTACTCGACCGCCTTCGGCATGAAGCTCGTCGCCTACTCCGGACCGGAGAACGGCAGCCGCGAGACCGCGAGTTACGTCCTGACCAACGGCGCCGCCCGCTTCGTCCTGACCTCGGTCATCAAGGCGTCCACCGACCACGGCCGCTTCCTGGCCGAGCACGTCGCCGAGCACGGCGACGGCGTCGTCGACCTGGCCATCGAGGTCCCGGACGCGCGCGCCGCGTACGCCTACGCCGTGGAGCACGGCGCCACCGGCCTCACCGAGCCGTACGAGGTCAAGGACGAGCACGGCACGGTCGTGCTGGCCGCCATCGCGACGTACGGCAAGACCCGCCACACCCTCGTCGAGCGCACCGGCTACGACGGCCCGTACCTGCCGGGCTTCGCCGCCACCGGCCCGATCGTCGAGCCGCCGGCCAAGCGCACCTTCCAGGCCATCGACCACTGCGTGGGCAACGTCGAGCTCGGCCGGATGAACGAGTGGGTGGCCTTCTACAACAAGGTCATGGGCTTCACCAACATGAAGGAGTTCGTGGGCGACGACATCGCCACCGAGTACTCCGCCCTGATGTCGAAGGTCGTCGCGGACGGCACGCTGAAGGTCAAGTTCCCGATCAACGAGCCCGCGATCGCGAAGAAGAAGTCGCAGATCGACGAGTACCTGGAGTTCTACGGCGGCGCGGGCGTCCAGCACATCGCGCTTGCCACCAACGACATCGTCGCGACGGTCCGCTCGATGCGCGCGGCGGGCGTCTCCTTCCTGGACACCCCCGACTCGTACTACGACACGCTCGGCGACTGGGCCGGCGAGACTCGCGTCCCGGTCGAGACCCTGCGCGAGCTGAAGATCCTGGTCGACCGCGACGAGGACGGTTACCTGCTCCAGATCTTCACCAAGCCGGTCCAGGACCGCCCGACGGTCTTCTTCGAGATGATCGAGCGCCACGGCTCGATGGGCTTCGGCAAGGGCAACTTCAAGGCCCTGTTCGAAGCGATCGAGCGCGAGCAGGAGAAGCGCGGCAACCTCTAGAACCACCACGGTCCCTGCGCCGCCTCCCCGGCCGGGACAGCTGAACGGGCCCCTTCGTGGGGCCCGTTCCGCGTTCCGGGGGCTGTTTCGATGGCCGGGGCCGAGAGGGGGGTGCGGCAACGAAATCCGCACACGGGGAAGAGTTCAGTAACGAGAAGCGCCTCGCGGATCGCATTTGTCAACAGAAAACGCACCCGAACCCATTGTGTTACCGGTCAGTCGCAGGGAGGATTCGGCTCTCCGTACATGGCAAGGGAAGGGCGCGATCCGTGAACGACAGGGCTGCCAGCGAGGGGAACGGCCTACAGGCCGGAGTCCTCGGCACGTTCGACTCGGTGGTCATGGCAATCGCGGGCTGCGGTCCCGCGTACACCGTCGTCGCGATGATCCCGGCGCTCATCGCCGCCGTCGGCTTCGCAGCCCCTGCGGTGCTGCTCTACTGCGCCATCCCCATGATCGGCATCGCCCTCGCCTTCCGGTACCTGGGACGGCTGGACATCAACTCGGGCGCCACGTACTCGTGGGTCGCGCGGTCGCTCCACCCCGCCCTCGGCTTTCTCAGCGGCTGGGCCGTGGTCGTCGCCACCACGGTGTTCCTGATCTCCTCCACCGAGCCCGCCGGCGCTGCGACACTGGCGCTGTTCGACAGCGAACTGGCCGACAACACGGCGCTGTCCACGGTGGTCGGCATGGGCTGGTTCCTCGTCATGGCAGCTGTCGTGGCGTACGGAACCAGGATCGGCACCCGGGCGCGGGCGGTGTTCGTCGCCGTCCAGATCCTCCTGCTGGCGGCCGTGGCGATCGCCGCACTGACGATGGGGAAACCGGCCGCCGACTTCTCCCTCTCCTGGTTCGGCTTCGGCAACTTCGACGCCACGCACACCTTCGCCGCCGGAGCACTCATCGCCGGAGCGAGCTTCTGGGGCTGGGACGTGACGTCCAACCTCAGCGAGGAGACGCGCGGCGGAGGCGGCGGGGCCGGACTGGGCGGACTCGTCGGACTGGTCACGACCTCGGTGGTCTTCCTCGTCGTCACGGTCGGCGCGAACGTCGCCCTCGGCCCCGGCGCGGTGGCCGACGAGGGAGGCGGCTTCCTGCTGGCCCTGGGAGACGCCGTCTGGCCTGGAGGATGGGGACGGATCCTGATCCTGGCCGTGCTGCTGTCCGCCGTCGCCACCCTGGAGACCACCCTCCTCCAGGCCACGCGAACCCTCTTCGCGATGGGCCGCGACCGGACCATGCCGTCCGCCCTCGGACGCATCCACACCACGCGCCGAACCCCGTGGGTCGCCACGCTGGTCGTGGGGGCGATCGTCCTGCTGGTCGCCGGTGTGAGCACGGCCATGGGCGACGCGGACGAACTGATGTCGGACGCCCTCGCGGGCATCGGCCTGCTGATCGCGTTCTACTACGCACTGGCCGGCATCTCGGTGGTGGTCGTCCACCGCAGGGTGGTGTTCCACTCGGTGGGCAATCTGCTCCTCATCGGTCTGTGGCCGCTCGGCGGAGCCGCGTTCATGATCTGGGTCTTCGCGGCGACCGTCCCCGAAATGGCGTTCGCGGAGCTGGCCATCGGTCTCGGCGCCCTGGCCCTCGGCCTGATCCCGCTCTTCACCGCGTGGTTCAACGGCAACCGCTCCTACTTCCGCCCCCGGCGACTGGATCCGCAGCTCGCCGACGTTCTCGGCACCGACGACGAGAACTTCGCCCCCGCGCCGGCCGCCGACACGGTGGGCGGGCGCAGGGACGGCGTACTCAGCGACTTCTGACGTACGCAGCCACCGATCCACCCGTACCCGACCTTGAGGGGACCCCGTCATGGCCGCCTGGCTGCGAAGAGGCAGGCCGGTGCCGGACTACGACCCGGCGTTCGGCGACCGCGAACTCAGCGACGGCTGCCAGGACATCCTGATGGGCCGCTGGGAGGGCCCCCGCGACCTGCTGGCGCACAGCGCCCACGACTGGGACCGGCGGGCCCACCGCATCAAACTGCTCGCCGACACGGCGGCCGCAAGCCGCACCGTCGACCTGTGGTCCGTCTACGAGCCCGCCAACCCGGACGCCGCCGTGCTGCGTGCCGAAACCGAGGTGATGCGGATGTTCGCAGCCGCCCGCAACGGCTCCGCCCCGGACCCGGCGGCGCTCGACCGGGCGGCAGGGCTCTGCTACCGGGCGGCCGAGCTCGCCCGGGCCGACCCGTACCCCTGGGTGTCCCTGATGTCCCTGGGGCGCCTCTACCCGGACGGCCACCGGCACATGAACCACTGGTGGAAGGAGATCCTGGACCGCGACCCCTGCCACCGCGAGGGCCACCACCAGGCGCTCCGCTACCTCTCCGCCCGCTGGCACGGCTCGCACGGCACGGCACTCAACTTCGCCTGGGACGCCACCATGCACGTACCCGACGGCTCCCCCCTCGCGATCCTCCCGCTGGTCGCGCGCGCCGAGCACTTCCGTCATCGCAAGGCGACCGAGGGCAGCAACGCCCTCTTCATGAACCGCCACTGGAACGAAGCGGGGGTCCGCAACGACCTGACGACGGCCCTGGACCGGTGGATCGCCCACCGCTCGCCCGCCGCCCAGGACGTCGCCGACCTCAACCACCTGGCACACGGCCTGGTGCACGCCGACATGTCCGACCGGGCCGGACAGATCTTCCAGCTGCTGGACAACCGGGCGACGACGACCCCGTGGTCGTTCACCGGCGACGCCGAAGCCGCGTACATCCACTGGCGGGACCGCACCACGACCGGCTGAGCACGGTCACTGCCCCGCCGACGGCCGGGCCGAGGGAGTGGGGGCGGGGGCCACCTTGGTGGCCGCGCCGGAGGGCTTCGGCGACGGTGCCGGGGATGCCTTTCGCGGGGGAGCCGGGGCCTCCTTCGTCGGTTCCGGTTCCGGTTCCGGCGACGGGGCCTGGGCCGGGGGCGCTGCCGGCTGCATGTCCTGGGGGCCGCCGTCCGCCGGGTCGCCCAGGGTGTTCAGGGCGTCCTCGGCCAGGGGGGCGGCCAGTGGGGAGAAGGCCGGGTTGGTGCGCAGGGCCTCCTCCAGGTGGCGGCGGGCCGTGCCGTACTGGGCGAGCTCCCGTTCGATCACGCCCAGGTGGTACGCGTACGAGGCGTTCCGTACGCCCGTCTCCATGGCCTTGCGGGCGTACTCCAGGGCCTGTGCCGAGTCGCCCGAGCGGTGCAGTGCCCAGCCCAGGGCGTCGGCCACCGCGGCGCTGCGGTGCCGGTGGGACCACTCGGTGCGCAGGAGCTCCACCGCCGCGGCCGGGTCGCCGTGGTCCGTCTCCAGGCGGGCCAGGACCAGGGTCTCGTTCACCCCGGCGGTCTTCGCCCGCGTCAGCATCGCGCGCAGTTCCGTGTACTGGGTGAGGGCGTCGCCGTCGAAGCCCAACGACTCGTACAGCTCGCCCAGTTCGAGTACGTACTCCGGGCGGGGGTGCTTCGCCACCGCCGTCTGGTAGTCGGACAGCGCCTCGTCCGTGCGGTCCAGGGCCACCAGTGCGCGGGCCCGGCCCGCACGCGAGGGGTGGTGGCCGCTGTCGGTGCGCAGGGCCGCGCCGTACTGGGCCACGGCCTCCTCGAGCTCACCGCGCTCCCAGGCCAGCTCGCCCAGCCGGTACAGGGCCTCCGCCTTCTCGGCCGGGGCCGTCGCCCGGTCCGCGGCCTCCTGGGCGGTGGCCAGCGCGTCCTCGCGCCAGCCCCTGTCGCGGTACATCCCGGCCGTCCTGACCAGGGCGGGCACACCCTTGCGGAGCTCGGCGAACTTCTCCGTCGCCGCGCCGGCCGCCTCGTAGTCGCCAAGCCCGTTGTACGCGTCGATCAGGACCGGGTACGTCCGCCACGTCTTCGGCTGCCGCTCCCGTACCGCCTCGCCCCACTTCCTCGCCGCGAGGTAGTCGTGCCGCGCGTTGGCGAGCGCCGCCATGCCCACCCACGCGTCCCCGTTCCCGCGCTCACCGGGCTGCGCGGCCAGCGAGCGCCGGAGCGCCTCTTCCGCACGGGTGTAGTACGCCGCGTCCGCAGAACGCAGCCCCCACTCCACGTACGCCGAACCGAGCACCGCCCACGACGGCGCGTCCTTCGGATGCTGAGCCACCCACTTCCGCCGGTCCGTGATCAGCGCCGTCAGGTCCGAGAGCGCGGCGGGGGAGCCCGCCGTCGTCGCCGCCCGCGCCCGCTCCACCGGACTGGGCACGCGGGGCCCGGCGTCCCTCCGGTTCTCCGGCACGGCCACCACCGCACCCGCCACCAGCACGGCAGCCGCCACCGCCCCGAAGGCGGCTCGGCGCAGGGTCGTACGCAGCGTGGGAGGCGGCAGCGGGGCGGCTGTCGCACCCTCCGGCGGGAGCGCGGTCGCCCCTGCCGGGGAGGCGGGGGAGGCATAGGTCTCGGGCGGCGGCTGACGGGATTCCGGATCCTGCTGCGGCATGACATCCATACCGATCACTCTGCGTCAGTACGAAGAGCACACCGCGCCTTGCGAACGCTGCCGCATACGGGTTCACACCATTGGCCCCGGGTGTCAGTCTTGGATCATGACGGATCTTCTCGAACAGCTGCGCGCGGGTCTGCCCGCCGAGGCACTGATCACCGACCCCGACGTCACCGCTTCGTACGCCCACGACATGGCGAGCTTCTGCGACGCGGGCACCCCTGCCGTCGTCGTGCTCCCGCGCACGGTCGAGCAGGTCCAGCACGTCATGCGTACGGCGACGGCGCTGCGCGTCCCGGTCGTCCCGCAGGGTGCGCGTACCGGCCTCTCCGGGGCGGCCAACGCCTCCGAGGGCTGCATCGTGCTGTCCCTGGTGAAGATGGACCGGATTCTGGAGATCAGCCCGGTCGACCGGATCGCCGTCGTCGAACCGGGCGTCATCAACGCCGTCCTGTCACGCGCCGTGAACGAGCACGGTCTGTACTATCCGCCGGACCCCTCCAGCTGGGAGACGTGCACCATCGGCGGGAACATCGGCACCGCGTCCGGCGGACTGTGCTGTGTGAAGTACGGCGTCACCGCCGAGTACGTGCTCGGCCTGGAGATCGTCCTCGCCGACGGACGCCTGCTCACCACCGGCCGCCGCACCGCCAAGGGCGTCGCCGGATACGACCTCACCCGTCTCTTCGTCGGCTCCGAGGGCAGCCTCGGGATCGTCGTCAAGGCCGTCCTCGCGCTGAAGCCGCAGCCGCCGCAGCAGCTCGTCCTGGCCGCGGAGTTCGCCTCCGCGGCAGCAGCCTGCGACGCCGTCTGCCGGATCATGGAGCGCGGCCACACCCCGTCACTCCTCGAACTGATGGACCGTACGACGGTCCACGCCGTGAACGCGCTGACCGGTATGGGCCTCCCCGAGACCACCGAGGCGCTGCTGCTCTGCGCCTTCGACACCCCCGACCCGGCAGCCGATCTGGCCGCAGTGGGGGAGCTGTGCACCGCCGCGGGAGCCACCGAAGTGGTCCCCGCCGATGACGCGGCCGAGTCGGAGATGCTCCTCCAGGCCCGCCGGATGTCGCTCACGGCCCTGGAGGCCATCACGTCCGCCACGATGATCGACGACGTCTGCGTACCGCGCTCGAAGCTCGGCGCGATGCTCGAAGGCACCGTCGCCATCGCCGAGAAGTTCGGTCTCACGATCGGTGTCTGCGCCCACGCCGGTGACGGCAACACCCACCCCGTCGTCTGCTTCGACCACACGGACGCCGACGAATCCCGCCGGGCCCGCGAGTCCTTCGACGAGATCATGGCCCTCGGCCTCGAACTGGGCGGCACCATCACCGGTGAGCACGGCGTCGGCGTACTGAAGAAGGAATGGCTCGCCCGCGAGCTGGGTGAGGTCGGCATCGAGATGCAGCGCGGCATCAAGGCCGCGTTCGACCCGCTGGGACTCCTCAACCCGGGCAAGCTCTTCTGACCCCGGCACCCGTCCCCGTACCGTCACGCCTCGCCGTCCTGGGTCGGGGACTCGTCCGAGGGCCACGGGTCGCTCAGCCACAGGTCGTCCGCCGGCAGCGGGGCGAGCAGCTCGGCGAGCGCCTCGTCGAGACCGAGCCGCTCGGTCTCGGTCCCGGGCGGCACCACCCGCAGCGTCCGCTCCACCCAGGCGGCCACGGCCGCGGACGGCACCTCCAGCAGGGCGTTGCCGTCGGGCGAGGTCAGGGCGACACAGATGACGCTGCGTTCGTCGATCTTCGTCGGCCAGATCCGTACGTCCCCGTGCCCGCACGGCCGGAACACGCCCTCCACCAGGAGCTCCCGCGCGAACGTCCAGTGCACGGGCGCCTCGGAGCCGATGTGGAACGTGATGTGCACGGCGTACGGGTCCGCTGTGCGGTAGCTCAGCCGGGCGGGGACGGGGATGGAGCGCTCGGGGGACAGGACAAGCTTCAGTTCCAGCTCGCGTTCCACGACGTTCAGCATGAGAGTGCACGACCTTCCGGTGCTCGGAGGCCGGTCCCACGACCGGCCCGCACAAGGAGAGACCGCCCTCCCTGCCACCTATTACGCGACTTCTCAAAAAAACTTCAGAAGTCCCCGGAAGAAGGTCCAAACGACGGGACCGGCCCGGGGGCATGCGGCCGTCTGATAGATGTGGACCCTTGTACGGACGGTCTGAGACCTCGAAGAGATACGGGACCACGGTGATGAGCGCGCCAACCCCGGCACCCGGTGACGACAGCCCCCGCGAGGGGTACTACCCCGATCCGTCCATTCCCGGGTACGTCCGGTACTGGAACGGCGCCTCGTGGGTTCCCGGTACGAGTCGGCCGGCGCCGCAGCAGGGCGAGACGGTTCCGGCACCGCCCCCCGCCGAAGCGGCTGCCGCACCGGCCCAGCGGGCGGCCTCGGTGGAGGAGACCGGACCGGTCTTCTTCGACGAGGTCGACGACGTGGACGAGGTCCACGGCACCGACGGGGAAGCGGCCTCCGGAGGCCGTTCAGGACCCGCACCCGCCTGGCAGGCCGACACCTCACGCCAGACCGGCTTCGGCGGCGACCGCGACCGGCGTGTGTCGTGGGGCGGCCAGGCGCCGCAGGACGCCCAGGGCGTCCAGGACGCGCGCACCCCCGCCGACCGCACGCCCGCCCCTCGTGCGCCTGCCGACCGGACCCCGGCCGACCGAGCCCCCGCCGACCCGCGCCGGCCCGCGGCGCAGGACCCGACCGGCGGTGCGCTGCCCGGTATGCGGGACGGCGGCGCACCTGTCCCCGACGGCACCATGGCCATCCGGTCCGACCGGCCCGCCGCGGACGCGGGGCGTCCGCCGGCCGACGGGACGGTCACGATCCGCGCCACGGGCAGCAGGGGCGGCGGCGCCGGTAAGAACCGGCCCCGCGACACCGGACCCGCGCCCGCCGACGGCACGATGACGATCCGTGCGGTGGGCCCCGGCGCCACCCCGCAGGCCGCGGCACCAGCACAGGCACAGGCGCCCGCGTCCCCGCCCGCGCAGCGCCAGGGACCGCAGGCCGCGGGGCAGCAGACCCCGCAGACCCCGCAAGCCCCCCAGGCCCGCAGCCAGGCCCCTGCACCGGCCCCCGCACCGGCGCCCACCCCCGTACCCCCGGCGCTCCACACGCCCCTCACCCCCGGCCCCGGCGGTGGCTCGGCCTCCTGGGCCCAGCAGGTCCACCAGCTCGCCCAGCCCGAGCAGACCGCCCGCCCACCGCAGCAACTCCAGCCCCAGCAGCCTCATGGACATCAGGGGCAGCAGGGGCAGCAGGGAGTGGCGCAGGGCGCCGGGCCCGACCAGCCCGTCGTGCCCTGGAAGCCGCCCGTCGACGACCACTTCCAGCAGCTCGCCCGCGCCCAGACGTCGGCCAGGCCCGCCGGTCTCGGCAAGCGGCTCGCAGCCCGGCTCCTCGACACGGTCGTGCTCGGCGCCGTCGTCGGCGCGGTCGGATTCCCGCTGGTCACCCAGGCCATGGACCACATCGACGAGAAGATCGAAGCGGCCAAGCAGTCCGGCGAGACGGTCACCGTCTGGCTGGTGGACTCCACGACGGCCGGGCTGTTCGGGGCGGTCCTCGGCGCCTTCCTCGTCCTCGGCTTCCTCCTGGAGGCCCTGCCCACCGCCAAGTGGGGGCGCACGCTCGGCAAGAAGCTCTGCGGCCTCCAGGTGCGCGACATCGAGTCCCACGGTCCGCCCACCGTGGGGGCCGCGCTGCGCCGTTGGCTCGTCTACGGCATCCTCGGCATTCTCGTCGTCGGAGTGCTCAACGTGCTCTGGTGTCTGATCGACCGTCCGTGGCGCCAGTGCTGGCACGACAAGGCGGCCCGCACCTTCGTCTCCGGCTGACGGCCATCCGCCCCGGAAACCCCGCCCCTTCCCCCGAACGCACCTGAGCCGTTGCGGGCGGGGGTGGGCCGGGGTGCACTGCCCCCATGAGTAACGACCAGCCGACGCCCGGCCAGCCGCCCGAGGACGACGATCCGTTCCTCAAGAAGCCGCAGGAGCCGACGCCGCCGTCCGGGGGTTCTCCGTACGGCAGCGAGCCGCCCCCGCCGCCTCCGCCGCCGTACGATCCAGGTCAGTACGGCGGTCAGTACGGCGGGGTCGACCCGCTGGCGGGTATGCCGCCGCTCGCCGAACCGGGCAAGCGGATTCTGGCGCGGCTGATCGACTTCCTCATCATCTCGATCCCGCTGTATCTGATCTCGCTGCCCTTCGGGGGCGCGGTCGACGTCACGAACGACAACGGTGACGAGGACTTCTCCTCGGCCATCAGTAACTCGTACACCGGGAACCAGCTGCTCTGGTCACTGATCGGCCTCGTGGCCTATGTCGCGTACGACACCTATCTGACCAAGAAGGACGGCCGGACGATCGGGAAGCGGCTGCTGAAGCTGCGCGTCGCGATGCTCAACGACGGCCGGGTGCCGGACACCAGCTCCGCGCTGATGCGCGCGGTGGTGCTGTGGCTTCCGGCGCTGCTGTGCTGCCCGTGCCTGTGGTGGCTGATCAATATCGTGCTGATGTTCACGGACAAGCCCTACCGGCAGGGGCTCCAGGACAAGGCGGCCAAGACGGTGGTGGTTTCCGTCCCGTAGCGCGTCCCGTAGTGCGGGCCGCAGTACGAGGGGTCAGCGACGCAACGAGTGCTCCTCGACGCGTTCGGCCGAGCGTGCCGCGGGAACCTTCGCGGCGATCTCGTCGAGCGGCTGGCGGGTACGGACGGCGGCCGGCGCGGTCGCCGTCCTCGACGTCCTCGTGAGCTTCGGCAGGGGTACGGTCAGGGCCACCAGCAGACCGAGCGCGAGCGCCGCGGTGCCGATGACCGCCACGCCGACGACGGATTCCGCACGGGAGAGCAGCAGCATGGCGAGGGTCGAGAAGACGACGGTGACCGAACCGTAGGAGAGCTGTGCGGCAGTCGGATGCGCCATGGCTATATCCGTCCTCGGGACGTCGGTTGGGGCAGTCTCTCAACACGGTCGCACTGTCAAGCGACTCTATGACGGTGGATGCCCGGGCGGAACGGGTGGTAAGCGTGACCTAACCCACGGTGCTGATGCATGGGGGGCGCACTGGGTCACGATCTCCCTCAACATGCCGATCCGACGCGCCCGTTGCCGTTTCATGAACGTCCGGATACCGGAAAGAGGCTCCTGCATAGTGCACTTGGTGTGTCCAAGTCAAGGTCTGTCTTTTCTTCCGTAACTCCGATCGAATGTGGTCACTTGTGACGCGTTTACGCGCGCGGCCCTTCAGAAACCCCCTGGCCGCGGACGCGGGCGCTGGGGAGGACTGCATCAAGTGACCACTAAGAGACGTGCGCTCCGCGCCACCGCGGTTGCCGTGGCCTTGGCCGCGAGCGCCGCGACGGCTTCGGCTTTCGCCACCGCGCAGGCAGACGACCAGACGTCGGGCCAGGGTGCCTCCATCGTCGACCGCCGTGACCCGGCGGCACCGGCGAAGGGACAGGACCACGACCTGGAGGGACCCTTCAGCAAGCAGCAGGACGCAGAGCGTCAGGCCGCCCTGGAGCAGGTCATCTCCGGCGACAAGAAGGTCGCGAACCGTAACGGTTCCAAGGTCGTCAAGCTCGACGACAAGAAGTACGTCGAGCTCGGCCGCGAGAAGACCGACAAGATCTTCACCATCCTGGTGGAGTTCGGCGACCAGGTCGACGACACCACCATGTTCGACCCGGACGGCGACGGCCCCAAGCCGCCCGTCAAGAAGTACGGCGGCACGGCCGGACCGGCGCACAACCAGATAGCCGAGCCCGACCCGGCGAAGGACAACAGCACCGCCTGGAAGGCCGACTACAACCAGGCGCACTTCCAGGAGCTGTACTTCGGCGAGGGCAAGGGCGTCGACTCGCTCAAGACCTACTACGAGAAGACCTCCTCCGGCCGTTACTCGGTCGACGGCGCGGTCTCGGACTGGGTCAAGGTCCCGTACAACGAGGCCCGTTACGGTTCCAACTACTGCGGCAACAGCAACTGTGCCAACGTGTGGGACACGGTCCGCGACGGCGTCAACGCCTGGGTCGCCGACCAGAAGGCCAAGGGCCGCACGCTCGAGCAGATCAAGACGGACCTGGCGCAGTACGACCAGTGGGACCGTTACGACTTCGACGCGGACGGCAACTTCAACGAGTCCGACGGCTACATCGACCACTTCCAGCTGGTCCACGCCGGCGAGGACGAGTCGGCGGGCGGCGGCGCGCAGGGCACCGACGCGCTGTGGGCGCACCGCTGGTACGCGTACGGCACCAACGCCGGTGCGACCGGCCCGGCCAACAACAAGGCCGGTGGCGCGCAGATCGGTGACACGGGCATCTGGGTCGGTGACTACACCGCGCAGCCCGAGAACGGCGGCCTGGGCGTCTTCGCCCACGAGTACGCCCACGACCTCGGTCTCCCGGACCTGTACGACACCTCCGGCGGCGGCGAGAACTCGGTCGGCTTCTGGTCCCTGATGTCGGCGGGCTCCTGGCTCGGCACCGGCACCGGCGAGATCGGCAACCTGCCGGGCGACATGACCGCCTGGGACAAGCTCCAGCTGGGCTGGCTCGACTACGCCACCGCCAAGGCGGGTACGAGCTCGCTGCACAAGCTGGGCGTGGCCGAGTACAACACCAAGGACAAGCAGGCGCTCGTCGTCGAGCTCCCGAAGAAGGCCGTCACCACCTCTGTCACGAAGCCCGCCGAGGGCTCGAAGCAGTGGTGGAGCGACATGGGCGACGACCTGTCGAACACCCTGACCCGCTCGGTCGACCTGACCGGCAAGTCCGCCGCGTCGCTGGACCTTTCGGGCTGGTACGACATCGAGGCCGACTACGACTACCTCTACACCGAGGTGTCCGAGAACGGCGGCGCCAACTGGACCGCCCTCGACGGTACGGCGGACGGCAAGGCGATCCCGCGCGACGCCAGCGACAAGCCGGCGCTCACCGACGTCTCGGGCGCGTACAAGAAGCTCTCGTACTCCCTGAACGCCTACGCGGGCAAGAAGATCGACCTCCGCTTCCGCTACCAGACGGACGGCGGCGCGGGCGGCAAGGGCTTCACGGCCGACGCCATCACGGTGACCGCCGACGGTGCCGCGCTCTTCTCGGACAACGCCGAGGGCGACGACAACGGCTGGACCGCCAAGGGCTTCTCGCGGATCGGTGAGTCGTTCTCCAACGAGTACCCGCAGTTCTACATCGCGGAGAACCGTCAGTACGTCTCGTACGACAAGACCCTCAAGGTCGGCCCGTACAACTTCGGTTTCTCGTCGACCCGTCCCGACTGGGTCGAGCACTACCCGTACCAGAACGGTCTGATGGTGTGGCTCTGGGACGGTTCCCAGAAGGACAACAACACCTCCCAGCACCACGGCCAGGGTCTGATCCTCCCGGTCGAC
The DNA here is from genome assembly GCF_053617235.1 of Streptomyces sp. NPDC055749. Taxonomy (NCBI): domain Bacteria; kingdom Bacillati; phylum Actinomycetota; class Actinomycetes; order Kitasatosporales; family Streptomycetaceae; genus Streptomyces; species Streptomyces sp. NPDC055749. The sequence continues at coordinate 21,585 of NZ_JBSHFH010000007.1, forward strand.
TCGCACGCCAAGCCGATGAAGTGGGCGGACGGCACGCTCCTGCGTAACAAGATCCAGCCGTTCGACGCTCCGTTCAGCTGGCGCCAGACCGACGGTTTCACGCTGCACAAGGCCGACGTGCCGCTGCGGATCAAGCCGTCGCGCGGTGTCCCGGTCTTCGACGACCGCAAGGGCACCTACTGGTACGCGGAGAACCCGACCGGAAGCGTCAAGGTCACTGACACCAACACCCGGATCTCGATCGTCAGCGAGCCGCTCAGCGGCTCGACGATGACCGTTCTGGTTGGTCCGTCGACCAAGTAGTCAGCATCACCGCAGGTCAAACCATGATCGGCCGTCGCCCTCTAGCGGGCGGCGGCCGATCGTGTTTAGGTGCCTCTTGTTCGGATCCTTATTGACATGACGTCTCACGGGGGAGCGCGGAAGATGGCAGGCGGAGGTTTCTGCAGGTTGCCCAACGGCACGGTGGTGGTGGCACTCACCCTCACCCATACGGCCGAGGGAGCGGACCCGGCGGCTCCGGTACGGGTCCTGGTGCACGCGGCCAACCGGGCACGCGCCCTGACCCGTCTGCGCAACCTGGGCCTGCGTGCCGTCTACCTCCGCGGCAACGCCCAGCCGCCCACTCCGGACGAGATCACGGCCGTGCTGCACCACCCCGACGGCCTGCTGTGGCGGGCCTGCCCGCAGACCGGCCAGGAGCTCTGGCACCCGATCCGGGCCCTGCTGAGACCGGCCGGCGGCTACGCGGGCCCGGTCCGCCCGGCCGCCTGAGCGGGCCGCGCAGGACTAGCCGGCGGGCGCGACCACCGGCTTCCCCGTGAGCTCCACGCCCGCGGTACGGAGCTCCGTCAGCGCCCGCTCGGTGGTCGCCTCGGCGACCCCGGCCGTCAGATCCAGCAGTACGTGCGTGGTGAAGCCCTCGCGGGCCGAGTCGAGCGCCGTCGCCCGGACGCAGTGGTCGGTGGCGATACCGACCACGTCGACCTCGGTCACGGAGCGGTCCCGCAGCCACTGGGCGAGGCCGACCCCGTTCTCGTCGACCCCTTCGAAGCCGCTGTACGCCGCGGCGTACGCACCCTTGTCGAAGACGGTGTCGATGGCGCCGGAGGCGACCGCGGGGGCGAAATTGGGGTGGAAGCCCACCCCCTCCGTACCGGCGACGCAGTGCGCGGGCCAGGAGTGCTCGAAGTCGGGCCGGTCCGAGAAGTGGTCGCCCGGGTCGACATGGTGGTCGCGGGTGGCCACCACATGGCGGTATCCGGCCTGGGCCTCACCGATCAGGTCGGTGATGGCGGCGGCGACGTCGGCGCCTCCCGCCACCGCGAGGCTGCCGCCTTCACAGAAGTCGTTCTGAACGTCCACGACGATCAACGCGCGGTGCATGGCGGGTGTCCTTCGATGGGGGAGTGGTGCGGCGGTCGGGCCGGGTGGGGATGCCACCGAGCCTAGAGACTCCGGCCCGACAATCAAGCCCGTCCGGGGAAGGGCCCCCGACGGGCTTGCTCGTCACATGTATTCGGTGGGAATCACCGGCTCGCCGCGCGACAGCTGGCTCGCCGACATCGGCAGGCCCTCGCGGGCGGCGATGTGCCGCTGCCGGGCCGCCTCCAGCGGCTCGCGCGCGATGACCTCGCCCTCCCGTACGAGCTCCACCAGCAGCTGCCGGCCGGCCAGCTCCGCCGGGACCGGGCCGGTGCCGATCACCTCGGCCTCGGCCACCCCGTGCTCGTCCAGCCGGCGCGCGGCCCACTTGCGCCCGCCGACCGAGGACTTGCCGCCCATCGACTTCTTGGCGACCGAACGCAGCGGCTCCGCGGGATCGGCGGAACCGGCGCGGGCGACCAGCTTGTAGACCATCGAGCAGGTGGGGTGCCCGCTGCCGGTGACCAGCTGTGTGCCCACGCCGTAGGCGTCGACCGGCGCCGCGGCGAGGGAGGCGATGGCGTACTCGTCCAGGTCCGAGGTCACCACGATCTTCGTCTCTGTGGCGCCCAGCTCGTCCAGCTGCTGCCGCACCCGGTGCGCGACCAGCAGCAGGTCGCCCGAGTCGATCCGTACGGCCCCGAGCTCCGTACCGGCGATCTCCACCGCCGTACGGACCGCCTCGGTCACGTCGTAGGTGTCGACGAGCAGGGTCGTGCTCCGGCCGAGGGAGTCGACCTGCGCCTGGAACGCGTCGCGCTCGGTGTCGTGGAGCAGGATGAAGGCGTGCGCGCTCGTCCCGACGGTCGGGATGCCGTACCGGAAACCCGCGGCCAGGTCCGAAGTGGTGTCGAAGCCGCCGACGTACGCGGCGCGGGCCGAGGCCACCGCGGACAGCTCGTGCGTGCGACGGGCACCCATCTCGATCAGCCCGCGGCCACCGGCCGCCGCCGACATCCGGGAGGCCGCGGCGGCGATCGCCGAGTCGTGGTTGAGGATGGAGAGGATCACCGTCTCCAGCAGTACGCACTCGGCGAAGGAGCCCTCGACCCGCAGGATCGGCGAGCCCGGGAAGTACACCTCGCCCTCCGGGTAGCCCCAGATGTCGCCGCTGAACCGGTAGTCGGCCAGCCATTCGAGTGTCGGGGCGTCGACGATGCTCCGGTCGCGGAGGAAGGTCAGCATCTCGTCGTCGAAGTGGAAGTTCTCCACCGCGTCGAGCACCCGACCGGTGCCTCCGACCACTCCGTAGCGCCGCCCCTCGGGCAGCCGCCGGGTGAATGCCTCGAACACCGAGTGCCGGTCCGCGGTACCGGCCTTCAGTGCGGCCTGCACCATCGTGAGCTCGTACTGGTCGGTGAAGAGTGCGGTCGACGGCACACCGACCCGTCGCCCAAGGTCCGCTGAGTTCATGACACGGATGCTACCCCCTATTTCGTCAAAGTGACGAGATGTAGGGTCCGTTTGTGCGATGAGCCCTCCCGGGTGGCAGCATGGGGTAGGTGAGCGTCGCTACCCCTGTAGAGATCGAACGTCCCGAATCGGCCGAGGAGACCTCCGTCGTCCCCGAGCCCGACGTCCCCTGGGTGACGCTGGTGCACAACGACCCGGTCAACCTCATGAGCTACGTGACCTATGTCTTCCAGGCCTACTTCGGCTACTCCAAGGACAAGGCGCACAAGCTGATGCTGGACGTCCACCAGAAGGGCCGCGCCGTCGTCTCCAGCGGAAGCCGCGAGGAGATGGAGCGCGATGTCCAGGCCATGCACGGTTACGGTCTCTGGGCGACGCTGACCCAGGACCGCAACTAGGCGCACCGCTGCCCCTTCTTTCCGCCCCACCATCGGAGAATCCATGGCCGGCCATTTCGAGGCCACCCCCGGCGGCGGCGCGGCCGTCGCGCTCGACGAGGTCGAGATCGCGATCCTGCGCTCCCTCGCCGTCCAGCTCCTGGAGCTGGTCGGTCCCGGCGACGAGCCCGCCGAGGGCGAGGACCCGCTCGCCGCGCTTTTCGCGGAGGGCCCCAGCGAACCGCCGTCCGACCCCGCCCTGGCCCGGCTCTTCCCCGAGGCGTACGGGGACGAGGACAAGGAGCTGCGCGAGGCGTCCGCCGAATTCCGCCGCTTCACCGAGAACGACCTGCGCAGCCGTAAGCGCGAGAACGCCCTCGCCGTCGTACGGACCCTGGACTCGCTCTCGCCCGTCGGGGACGGCGGCGCCGTGCTCACTCTCACCGCCGAGGAGTGCCACAACTGGCTGGGCTCCCTCAACGACCTGCGGCTCACCATCGGCACCCGCCTCGAGGTCTCCGACGAGGACGGCGCCGAGGAGGGCTCGCTCTACCGCCTTCCCGACAGCGACCCGCGCAAGCCCATGGTGATGGCCTACCTCTGGCTGGGCGCACTCCAGGAAACGCTAGTCGAGACGCTGATGCCGTAGCCACGCAGCAGGTGTTCGCTCAACGGACGCTCAAATCCGAATAACGATCGCGTCACCTGAATGGCCTTTTTTGCTGCCCCTGGAAACGCTTGTCCGCTTTTTCCTGTGGCGTGCGCCACACAATGACTCCTGGCCCGACCCGGCCCGCGTGATAAATCTTCACGACCGCCCGGGGACGCCACCCCTGTTCCCGGGGGCGCTACAGACCGGCCGAACGCCGGAGCACTCCATCCATATCCGGGGGGATCAGGACCTGATCCGCAGCCTGCGAGGGCGCGGATCGGCGTGGAGAAAGGCGCACCACCATGACATCGGCGAAGGTCGACAAGGGGCACGCGGGCCACGAGGCCGCGAATGCCGAAACAGCGGGCGAGGGTTACCAGCGTGCACTGGGAGCCCGCCAGATCCAGATGATCGCCATCGGCGGAGCCATCGGCACCGGGCTCTTCCTGGGCGCGGGCAAGGCCATCGACCGGGCGGGACCCAGTCTCATCCTGGCCTACGCCATCGCGGGCCTGGTGATCTTCTTCATCATGCGGTCCCTGGGTGAACTCCTCATGTACCGCCCGGTGTCGGGCTCCTTCTCCGAATACGCGCGCGAATTCATCGGCCCGTTCTTCGGATTCGTGACCGGCTGGACGTACTGGCTGTTCTGGGTCGTCACCGGAATCACCGAGGTCACGGCCGCCGCCACCTATATGACGTACTGGTGGGACATTCCCCAGTGGCTGTCGGCGCTCGTGTTCACGGTCATTCTGTACGGCGCCAACCTGATCTCGGTGAAGCTCTTCGGTGAGCTCGAATTCTGGTTCTCGATGGTCAAGGTCACCGCGATCATCGGCATGATCCTGATCTGCGCCGGCGTCCTCACGATCGGCTTCTCCGACGCCGGGGACACCGCCACCGTCGCCAATCTCTGGAACGACGGCGGATTCTTCCCCGAGGGCATCGGCGGCACGCTGATGACCCTCCAGATCGTGATGTTCGCCTTCCTCGCCGTCGAGCTCGTCGGTGTCACCGCGGGCGAGTCCAAGGACCCGAAGACCGTCCTGCCCAAGGCCATCAACACCGTGCCGTGGCGCATCGCCGTCTTCTACGTCGGCGCGCTGATCATGATTCTCTCCGTGGTGCCGTGGAGCACCTTCAAGCCGGGCGTCTCGCCGTTCGTCGCGGCCTTCGAGGAGATGGGCCTCGGCGTCGGCGCCGCGATCGTGAACTTCGTGGTCCTCACCGCGGCGCTCTCGTCCTGCAACTCCGGCATGTACTCCACCGGTCGCATGCTCCGTGACCTGGCGCTCAACGGGCAGGGCCCGAAGGCGTTCACGAAGCTGACGACGAACGGCCTGCCGCTGGTCGGCACCACGTTCTCTGCCGCGCTGATGCTCGTCGGCGTCTGGATCAACTACCAGTGGCCGGGCGAGGCCTTCAACTACGTCGTCTCCTTCGCGACCATCTCCGGCATGTGGGCCTGGGTCATGATCCTGATCTGCCAGCTCCGCTACCGCGCCAAGGCCGACCGCGGCGAACTCCCGCAGTCCACGTTCAAGGCGCCCGGCGCCCCCTTCACCAGCTGGTTCGCGCTCGGCTTCATCGGCCTGGTCATCGTCATGATGGGCGTCGACAAGGACGCCCGGGTCGCGCTGTACGGCGCCCCGATCTGGGGCCTGATCCTCGGTGTCTCCTACCTGATGCTCAAGGCCCGCAACCCCGAGAACACCGCCTTCGTCAAGCGCTGACCCCGCCCCGGAGGCCTTCCCGGACGACCGGCCGCCCCAACGGCCCCGTCCACCATGCGGACCCGCCCGTACCACTCCCCGGTACAGGCGGGTCCGCCTGCTTATCCTGAACGCCATGCTGACCATTACCCAGGCGTTGTACGACCAGATCGTGGCGCACTCCCGCGCGGACCACCCCGACGAGGCGTGCGGCGTGGTCGCGGGCCCGGCCGGAACGGACCGCCCCGAACGCTTCATCCCCATGCTCAACGCCGCCCGCTCGCCCACGTTCTACGAGTTCGACTCCGCGGACCTGCTGAAGCTCTACCGCGAGATGGACGACCGCGACGAAGAGCCCGTGATCGTCTACCACTCGCACACGGCGACCGAGGCCTACCCCTCGCGCACCGACATCACGTACGCCAACGAGCCCGGCGCCCACTACGTCCTCGTCTCCACCGCGGACACCGACGAGGCGGGCCCCTTCCAGTTCCGCTCGTACCGCATCGTGGAGGGCGAGATCACGGAGGAGGACGTCAAGGTCGTCGAGGCGTACTGATCACACGGTTCACAGCGCGCGCTGTCCACCAGGTGAACGCTCACCATCCACCATCCGAGATCACACTCGGGTTTCCGGGGCGGGAATCGATACGATGACCGCATGGTTCTCCATGACGTGAGCGACAAGACGCCGGGCATGCTGCTCGTCGCGCGGCTGCACGTCGACCTGTGCAGGCTGTCCAGCGCGATCTGTCCCGGCTGCAGCCTGCCCGCGAGCCGCACGGTCTGAGCCGCGGGTCCGAGCGCCACCCACACGCCCCACCCCCGCGCGGGGGCAGAAACGCGCGCCCCACGCCACCTCTCCGCTTCCGACAGGAGCCCACGCCATGGCCATCGAGGTCCGCATCCCGACCATCCTCCGCACCTACACCGACGGCGCCAAGGCGGTCGAGGGCAGCGGGGCGACCGTCGCCGACCTGTTCGCCGACCTGGAGAGCCGCCACACCGGCATCCGCGAGCGCATCGTCGACGGTGGCGAACTCCGCCGCTTCGTGAATGTGTACCTGAACGACGAAGACGTCCGCTTCCTCGACGGCATCGACACGAAGCTGAGCGACGGCGACAACATCACCATCCTCCCGGCCGTCGCCGGCGGCATGCGCTGATGCGGTACGACTCCCCGCTGGAGGCCGTGGGCAACACGCCCCTGGTCCGCCTTCCCCGGCTGTCCCCGTCCGACGACGTACGCATCTGGGCCAAGCTGGAGGACCGCAACCCCACCGGCTCGATCAAGGACCGCCCCGCGCTCCACATGGTCGAACAGGCGGAGAAGGACGGCCGCCTGACCCCGGGCTGCACGATCCTCGAACCCACCAGCGGCAACACCGGCATCTCGCTCGCCATGGCGGCCAAGCTCAAGGGCTACCGCATCGTCTGCGTCATGCCGGAGAACACCTCCCAGGAGCGCCGCGACCTCCTCACCATGTGGGGCGCGGAGATCATCCCGTCACCGGCGGCGGGCGGCTCCAACACGGCCGTCCGCGTCGCGAAGGAACTGTCGGCCGAGCACCCCGACTGGGTGATGCTGTACCAGTACGGCAACCCGGACAACGCGGGCGCCCACTACGCGACGACGGGCCCGGAGATCCTCGCGGACCTCCCGTCCGTCACCCACTTCGTGGCGGGCCTGGGCACGACGGGCACGCTCATGGGCGTGGGCCGCTACCTGCGCGAACACGTCGAGGGCATCAAGATCGTCGCAGCCGAGCCGCGCTACGACGACCTGGTCTACGGCCTGCGCAACCTCGACGAGGGCTTCGTCCCCGAGCTGTACGACGCCTCGGTCCTCACCACCCGCTTCTCGGTCGGCTCGGCCGACGCGGTCACCCGTACCCGCGAACTCCTCCAGCAGGAGGGCATCTTCGCGGGCGTCTCCACGGGCGCGGCCCTGCACGCCGCGATCGGCGTCGGCAACAAGGCCGTGAAGGCCGGCGAGAGCGCCGACATCGTCTTCGTCGTCGCGGACGGCGGCTGGAAGTACCTGTCGACGGGCGTCTACACGGCCCCGACGACGGAGGCCGCCATCGAAACCCTCCAGGGCCAGCTCTGGGCGTAGCCCGCACCTGACCCACACGCCGGCCGGGCTGAAACCAGCCCGGCCGGCGTTTTCCACGTCATCTGCTCACCGCGACCGGCGGACCCGTGCCCACACCCCCGGGTCCACCTCGCCCACCTTCCGCCGGAACCCCCGCACCGCCACATCCCGCGTCTCGTCCGGCTCCAGATAGCTCGGCCGCCCCTGCGCGTCGCCCACCGTCCCCGGCGGCAGCGCGATCACCCCGGGCCGCTCCGCATGGTGCTTGCTGGTGATCTTGGCGACGACGGCCGTGCCACGCCGTACCGACAGCACGAGACACGGCCGGTCCTTCGACCCGGGCCCGTCCTCGTACGGCACCTCCGCCCACCAGATCTCGCCCGGCCTCGGCCGCTGCCCGGCCCCGCGCCTGGGCCCCGTGGGCCTGCCCGGCGGACGGGTACGCCCACCCGGACGGCCCCTGCCGCCGCGCCTGCGGCCGTCGACCGCCGTCACGACGAGCGCGAGCAGTACGACCGCGCCGAGCGCCACCCACCAGGACGTGTTCATACGGACGACCGTACCGGCGCCTTCCATCGAACCGGTGACAGAGCAGGTGAGTTCCCCCACAACGGCAGGCCGTGGAGGAGCGACCACGTGTTTCGCGCCTTACGCTCGACGAACCGTTCAACGCACCGCATGAACCGCACGAACCCTCCCCGTTCCCACGTCTCGGAGGTTCACGCTCCATGAAGCTCACCGTCGTCGGCTGCTCCGGCTCGTTCCCGTCACCGGGTTCGGCTTGCTCGAGCTACCTCGTAGAGGCCGACGGCTTCCGGCTGCTCCTCGACATGGGCAACGGCGCCCTCGGCGAGCTGCAGCGCCACGTCGGTCTCTACGACCTCGACGCGATCTTCCTCAGCCACCTCCACGCCGATCACTGCATCGACATGTGCGCGTACTTCGTCGTCCGCTACTACCGGCACGACGGCGGACGCCCCGCCTCCATCCCGGTGTACGGCCCCGACGGCACCGAGCAGCGGCTGACCACGGCTCACGGCGACACCCCGTCGGACCGGGCGATGGGGGAGGTCTTCGACTTCCACACGCTCAAGTCGGGATCGTTCGAGATCGGCCCCTTCTCGGTGCGTACGGAACAGCTCTGCCACCCCGTGGAAACGTTCGGCATCCGCATCGAGCACGGTGGCCGGACGCTCACGTACTCCGGGGACACCGGCCCCTGCGAGGCCCTGGACGAGCTCGCCGACGGCACGGATCTGTTCCTCTGCGAGGCGTCGTTCGTCGACGGCAAGGAAGACATCCCGGACCTTCACCTCAACGGCCGCGAGGCCGGCGAGCACGCGGCGCGCGCCGGAGCCGGCCGTCTGCTCCTCACCCACATCCCGCCGTGGACGGACGCGGCCCGCAATGTGGCCGATGCCCGCGGAGCCTACGACGGCCCGGTCGAGCTGGCCGCGCCCGGCGCGGTGTACGAGGTCTGACCCGGTCGCGGTACGCACGAGGCCCCCACCTTCCGCCGGGAAGGTGGGGGCCTCGTCGCATCGGTCCTGACCGGGCTTATGCCTTGGTCAGGTCCTCGACCTCTTCCTCGGGCTCGCGGCCCGGGGTGGTCAGGTTGAACTTGGTGATGGCGAAGCGGAAGACCACGTAGTAGATCGCCGCGAAGACCAGACCGATCGGGATGATCATCCAGGGCTTGGTTGCCAGGTTCCAGTTCAGGAAGTAGTCGATCGCACCGGCGGAGAAGCTGAAGCCGTGGTGGACACCCAGACCCCAGGTGACGGCCATCGAGACGGCGGTCAGCACGGCGTGGATCACGTAGAGCAGCGGCGCGATGAACATGAACGCGAACTCGATCGGCTCGGTGATACCCGTGACGAACGAGGTGAGTGCGAGGGACATCATCATGCCGCCGACGGCCTTGCGGCGCTCGGGGCGTGCGCAGTGCGTGATCGCCAGGGCGGCGGCCGGCAGGGCGAACATCATGATCGGGAAGAAGCCGGACATGAACTGACCGGCGGTGGGGTCGTTGTGGAAGAAGCGCGGCAGGTCACCGTGCCACACGGCACCTGCGGAGTCCTTGAAGGAACCGATCTCCTGCCAGGCCACCGTGTTGACGAACTGGTGCATGCCGACCGGCAGCAGGGCGCGGTTGACGACACCGAAGATGCCGGCGCCGACGGCGCCCAGACCGGTCATCCACTCACCGAAGTTGGTGATGAGGTCACCGATCGGCTCCCAGGCCAGGCCGAAGAGCACACCCATGATCGTGCCCACGAAGGCCATGATGATCGGGACCAGGCGGCGGCCGTTGAAGAAGCCGAGCCAGTCCACCAGGCGCTTGCGGTGGTAGCGCTGCCATATGACGGCGGCCAGGAGGCCCATGATGATGCCGCCGAAGACCTTGGGGTCGTTGTACGTCGCCGCGACGTCGACACCCTTGTTGGCCGTCGTGTTGATGACGGCGTCGGAGGTCGGGAACGCGGTCAGCACGTTCTTGTAGACCAGGAAGCCGACCAGGGCGGCAAGCGCGGTGGAGCCGTCTGCCTTCTTGGCGAAGCCGATCGCGATACCGACGCAGAACAGCAGCGGCAGGTTGGCGAAGACCGCGTCACCGGCGGTCGCGAAGACCGTGGCGACCTTGCCCCAGCCGAGGCCCTCGGCCCCGAACACATCGGGCTGACCGAGGCGGAGCAGAATTCCTGCGGCGGGCAGCACGGCGATCGGCAGCTGGAGGCTGCGTCCCACCTTCTGAAGGCCCTGGAACACGCCGGAGCCCCGCTTCTTCGCGGGGGCCACCGGAGCGGTGTCCGTACTCATCAACTTCCTCCATAGGCAAGGCGCCGCCAGGGACAGGTTTCTTGGGGCGACGACTCAAGGAACGCGGCGGGTCAGTGCCGCGTGGTCTGGACCACTCAGTGGTGTAGACCAGTTTTAGCACGGTGAAGGTTAGATAAGGAACCTGCAAATTCCCCCTAATTCGCAGTAGTGCATCCGGCACCCTCGGTGACATGCCGAAGGCCCCCGGACCATGGGGTCCGGGGGCCTGTGGGGGCCGGGTGCGAAACCCGGCGTGGCCTACTTCGTGAGATTCTTCTCGATCTCCTCCTCGACCTCGTCGGGCTCGCGCCCAGGCGTCTGGAGGTCGAACTTGGTGATTGCGAACCGGAAGATCACGTAGTACACGACGGCGAAGGCCAGGCCGATCGGAATGATCAGCCATGGCTTGGTCGCCAGGCTCCAGTTGATGACGTAGTCGATCAGGCCCGCCGAGAAGCTGAAGCCGTCCTTCACGCCGAGCCCCCACGTCACCGCCATCGAGACACCGGTGAGGACCGCGTGGATCACGTACAGCAGGGGCGCGACGAAGAGGAACGAGTACTCGATCGGTTCGGTGATGCCGGTCACGAACGACGTCAGGCCGACCGAGACCATCATGCCGCCGACCGCCTTGCGCCGGTGCGGCTTCGCGCAGTGGTAGATCGCCAGCGCCGCGGCCGGGAGCGCGAACATCATGATTGGGAAGAAGCCCGTCGTGAACTGGCCGGCCGTCGGGTCGCCCGCCAGGAACCGGTTGATGTCACCGTGCACGACCGTGCCGTCCGGCTTGGTGAAGTCGCCGAACTGGAACCAGACGAACGTGTTGAGGAACTGGTGGAGGCCGAACACCAGCAGCGCACGGTTGGCGATACCGAAGATGCCGGAACCCAGCCAGTCCAGGTCCACCAGCCACTCGGAGAAGTCGACCAGGCCGTCACCGATCGGCTGCCATACCCAGGCACACAGGGAGGCAAAGGCCAGGCCGACGAACGCCATGATGATCGGGACGAGGCGGCGGCCGTTGAAGAAGCCCAGCCAGTCGACCAGCTTGACCCGGTGGTAGCGCTGCCAGAACCAGGCCGACATCAGACCCATCACGATGCCGCCGAATACACCGGGGTTCTGATAGGCGGCGGCCGTCACCGTGGCGTCCTCGGCGATACAGGCGCCGGCCCACGTGCCCAGCCCGCTGAACTCCCCGCCGCCCTCGCAGTCGACCGGGAACGCGTGCAGCACCGCGTAGTAGACGAGGAAGCCGGCCACGGCCGCGAGCGCCGTCGAACCGTCCGACTTCTTCGCCATGCCGATGGCGACACCGACGCAGAACAGCAGGGGCAGACCCAGTCCGGAGTCGAGCAGCGCGCCACCCGCGGCCGCGAAGACCTTGGCCACATTCGTCCAGCCCAGCCCGTCGTCGCCGAAGACGTCCGGCTGGCCGAGCCGGTTGAGGATGCCCGCGGCGGGAAGGACGGCGATCGGGAGCTGGAGGCTGCGGCCCATCTTCTGCAGCCCTTGGAAGAGACCGTTCCACCACTTCCGCGTGGGCACTGCTGCGCTGCTCGAGCTCATCGGCATCCTCCCGGAACACGCCTGGTTTGGCGGTTGTTGCAAACTGGTGTAGACCAGTCGCGGTACGGTGCGGAGCCCGCTCGGAAGACAGGGCGCCGGTGATCGTCATCATTCGTGATCAGCCGGATACGCGCCTGCGAAGTTGGGCCAACCGTGCGTTACCGTGACGAAACGGACCCATGGTGGGCCGCTCACAGCACGCAAAGACCAGGGAGAAGGACATGGCCAGCAAGGCTGAGAAGATCGTCGCCGGGCTCGGCGGTATCGAGAACATCGACGAGATCGAAGGCTGCATCACCCGCCTCCGTACCGAGGTCCACGACCCCAGCAAGGTCGACGAAGCCGCGCTCAAGGCCGCCGGAGCCCACGGCGTCGTCAAGATGGGCACCGCGATCCAGGTCGTCATCGGCACCGACGCGGACCCCATCGCCGCGGACATCGAAGACATGATGTGAACCGCTGACACCGGCTCACCCAACCGGCCGCCGCCCCCGCACACGCAGGAAGCGGCGGCCGGCCCTGATCCCGAAACCCCTCCGCGCCCCCCTGACGCCCCCTCAGCGCACCCGCACCGCCAGAATCGCCACGTCGTCCGTGTTCTCACCCTCGTCCAGGCACTCCTCCACCAAGTGCCCGCACAGACCGCCCACCTCCGACGGCGCCGACAACGCCGCCGTACGCAGCCGCTCAAGACCCACGCCCAACTCCTCACCGCGCCGCTCCACCAGACCATCGGTGTAGAGCACCAGCAGCGCACCCGGCTCCAGCTCGACACCGTCCGGCTCCGCGTCCCACTCCTCCACGACGCCCAGCGGAACCCCCTGACCCTCACGCAGGAACCGCGCCCCCGAACCGTCCAGGAGCAACGGCGGACAGTGCCCCGCCGACGCCACCACCGCCGAACGCCGCACCGGATCCACCGTCATGTACAACACCGTGGCCAGCTCCGTCAGCGCCATGTCCTGGCTCAACGCGTTCAGATTCGTCAGCACCGCCACCGGATCCTCCCCGGCCAGCAACGCATAACTGCGCAGCGCCGTCCGCAACTGCCCCATCGCGGTGGCCGCCCGCAGCCCCTTGCCCATCACATCGCCCAGCGCCAGCGCCGCCCTGCCGCCCGGCAACGCCATCACGTCGTACCAGTCACCCCCGGCCTGCATCCCCCGCGCCCCCGGCAGACTGCACGCCGCGACCTCCAGACCCGCGATCTCCGGCAACTCCTGCACCATCATCGACTCCTGGAGCGTCCCCGCGATCCGGCGCTCACGCTCGTACAACAGATTGTTCTCGACCATCTGCCCGGCGAACCGGCAGTACGTCCCCGCCAGTTGCCGCTGCCGCGCCGTCGGACGCCCCGGCCTGCGCCACGCCCACGCCAGCACACCGAGCCGGCGCCCCGACGCCGTACTCAGCGCCAGCGCGTACACACTCCGGAACCCGGCCGCACGCCCCAGCTCACGCAGCGCCACCGAACACGAAGGATCCGTCTGCACGTCCTCGACGATCAGCGTGCCGCCCGCCTCCGCCGCGTCGTCCACCACGAAATGCGCGGGACCCAGCGCCATCGCCGCCGCGTGGACCTCCTCCGCCTCCGGCGGAACCTCGTACAGCGCACGCGTCTCCATCGAGGACTCCTCCTCGTCGCGCAGCCGCGCCACCCCCATGTCCGCCTGCAGCAGCCGCGCACCCTCCACCAGTACCTGATTCAGCGTGCCGTCCACACTGTCGTGATCCGTGAGCCGCTCGGTGAGGCTGTGCACCCACGTGATGTCGTCCAGCTGCTCCGCCAGCCTGCGGTTCACCTCGTCCAGCTCACCGGCCGACCGGCGCTGCTGCGAGACGTCGTGGACATACGCCACCGCCAGCGGCAACTCGCTCTTCCTGCAGTCGAGCGGGGTCGCGCTGATGTCCAGCCACAGCACGGGACCGCCCTCGGGGCGGTACTGCACCTCCGCCCTGGCCGCGCGACGGAGCCTCAGTGCGATGCCGAGGGGAGAATCGGGGAACGCCAGCGGCTCACCGTTCCGGTCGAAGAACGACGTGCTGGCCGCCACCAGGGCGCCCGGCTCCATGGGCACCTTCGTGCCGAACAGGTCCGCGAGGCGGTCATTGGCGTAGAGCGCCGTCGCCTCCGCCTCCGTGGACGCGATCAGGATGCCGTGCGGCGCACCCTCCAGGACCTGGACGGACGGTACGTGCGCCGCGGTGGGCGGGCACGGCGGTTCATCCGGCCGGATTGTCTGCTTCACGAGGGTCGGCATCAAAATCTTCCTGTGAGTAGGCTCCTTTGCAATAAAATCGTAATCTAAATCCTAATTGTCCAGTAAATGTCAGAGGTCCTGGAGGAGGGGGCCAAAGGTCCCCTCGTACGACCACTAGGCTTCGCCTCATGTCTCGCATCGACGGCCGCACCCCCGAACAGCTCCGCCCCGTCACCATCGAACGCGGATGGAGCAAGCACGCCGAAGGATCCGTACTCGTCTCCTTCGGCGACACCAAAGTCTTCTGCACCGCCTCCGTCACCGAAGGCGTCCCGCGCTGGCGCAAAGGCAGCGGCGAAGGCTGGGTCACCGCCGAGTACTCGATGCTGCCCCGCTCGACCAACACCCGCGGCGACCGCGAATCCGTACGCGGCAAGATCGGCGGCCGTACGCACGAGATCAGCCGGCTCATCGGCCGCTCACTGCGCGCCGTCATCGACTACAAGGCACTCGGCGAGAACACCATCGTCCTGGACTGTGACGTCCTCCAGGCCGACGGAGGCACCCGCACCGCCGCCATCACCGGCGCGTACGTCGCCCTCGCCGACGCCATCACCTGGGCCCAGACCAAGAAGATCGTCAAGGCCGGCCGCAAGCCGCTGACCGGCACGGTCTCCGCCATCAGCGTCGGCATCGTCGACGGCATCCCCCTCCTCGACCTCTGTTACGAGGAGGACGTCCGCGCCGAGACCGACATGAACGTCGTCTGCACCGGCGACGGCCGCTTCGTCGAGGTCCAGGGCACCGCCGAGGCGGAGCCCTTCGACCGCAAGGAGCTCAACGCGCTCCTCGACCTTGCCACCGCGGGCTGCGACAGCCTCACCGCACTCCAGCTCGAAGCGCTCGCCCGCACCCTCGGCGAGTAAAGAAGCAACCAAAAACGCACGACACAGCGTCGTTACGAGTACGGGCGCACGGGTCGAACCGTGCGCCCGTCCACGTACAACCCCCCGGGGAGGGACCGCACCATGGCCAAGCGCCACCACCACCGTCACCACCGCATAGCACTCGCCGTCACGGCCACTCTGCTGACCCTCACCACGGCCGTGGGCTGCAGCGCCCTCGACAAGGCCATGGACTGCGTCCAGACCGCCGACGCCATCGCCACCAGCGTCAGCAAGCTCCAGCAGGCCGTCTCCACCGCGTCCGAGGACCCGACGAAGGCGTCCGAAGCCCTGGACGAGATCGACAAGGAGCTGAAGAGCCTCGGCGACAAGACCGACAACGCCGACCTCAGCAAGGCCGTCGACGACCTCCAGGCCGGCGTGACCAATGTCCGCGGCTCGATCGAGAAGGGCGACGCCACCCCGGACATCACCCCGGTCACGGACGCCGCCACCGAGATCGGCAAGGTCTGCACCCCGTAATAATCGAGGCATGACCCGCCTCATCCTCGCCACCCGCAACGCCGGGAAGATCACCGAGCTCCACGCGATCCTCGCCGACGCAGGTCTCACCCATGACCTCGTCGGCGCGGACGCGTACCCCGACATCCCCGACGTCAAGGAAACCGGCGTCACCTTCGCGGAGAACGCCCTCCTCAAGGCCCACGCCCTCGCCCGGGCCACCGGCCACCCGGCCATCGCCGACGACTCCGGCCTCTGCGTCGACGTACTCGGCGGCGCCCCCGGCATCTTCTCCGCCCGCTGGTCGGGCACCCACGGCAACGACCAGGCCAACCTGGACCTGCTCCTGGCCCAGCTCGCCGACATCGACGACACCCACCGCACGGCCCACTTCGCCTGCGCGGCAGCCCTGGCCCTCCCCGACGGCACGGAACGCGTGGTCGAGGGCCGCCTCCTGGGCACCCTGCGCCACACCCCGTCCGGCACGAACGGCTTCGGCTACGACCCGATCCTCCAGCCGGAGGGCGAGACGCGGACGGCCGCGGAGCTCTCGCCGGCGGAGAAGAACGCGATCAGCCACCGGGGGAAGGCGTTCCGGGCGTTGGTGCCCGTGGTGCGGGAGCTGGTGGGCTGACGCCTGAGCGTGCCGAAGGCCCGGTCGCAGCGTGCGAACCGGGCCTTCGATCCAGGGTGTGCGGCCGATGGGACTCGAACCCACATGGGATTTCTCCCACGACATCCTAAGTGTCGCGCTTATACCAATTCAGCAACGGCCGCCAGCCGTCTGCCATCGTAGCGTTCCAGCGACTTTGGTGGGCGCGTGGTTCATCGGGGGCTGCGACGCCGACCCCCTCGACACCAGGTACTCGTGACCGCGTGGCAATTGGGGCAGAGCAGCCGCAGGTTCTCCCGTCGGTTGTCATGCCAGTCGCCGTTGATGTGGTCGACCTCCAGAGTTATGGGCTTGTCCAGCCAAAGGGCGCCGGTTCCGCACTCGGCGCACTCTTCCGGGACTCCGATCTCCCGCAGAGCGCGGCGGAGCAGCACGGTCTTCGTACGGCGCTCGCCTCCGAGCTTGACCAGGATCTGGTCAGCAGTCTTGAGCGGTGTGGGTCCAATCTGCCCTCGCTGATGCCCTTGGCCCAGGAAGTGCGCTGTGGTGAGGCCGTCCTCGGCGATCCACGTGCGCAGATGGCTTCGTTGGCTCGTGGTGTCTGGTCGTCCCAGACGCCTGAGCGCGCCCGCGATAGAGACGGAAGCGGAGACGGCTTCGCTGAGCTCCGCAGCGCAGGGGCGGGGCCCGCTTCTGCTGTAGGCGCGGCGGCGGAGGTGGGAGACATCAATCCCGAAGTGTTCGAAGCGCGTGAGCAGATACCTGCGGAGGCGGCCATAGGGGGAGGTGCCCAGGAAGGCGATGACTTCCTCCATGGTGGTGCACGTCTTGGCTGCCTCGGTCAGTCGCTCCCGTGTGTATTTCTCACTGGAGCTCACCGCGTCTCACTCAAGCCTGACCTGGCACGCCCCTTGCCGCGACCGCGATAAGTGTCGGTCGTCGAGTGGCAGTTGGGGCAGAGGAACCGCAGGTTCTCGATGCGGTTGTTGCGCCAGTCCCCGTCGATGTGATCGACCTCAAGTGGGAGCGGGTGCCCTTGCCATGTCGCATCGATCCCGCAGACGGCGCAGAGCTCAGCCATCCCCTCTGCGAACAGCGCCCGCTTCAAGCGGTCGCTCGGCATCCGCCGGGCCTGGCCGGGGGCCTGTTCGACGAGAAGGCCCGAGGGAGACTGTCGACGGCTCTCGCCCGCCCGTGACGGCGACCTGAAGTGCGAGATGTCGATGCCGTACGCCTTGATGCGGCGGCTGATGTGCGTGTGCTGCCCGCCGACGACCTCGACTCCGAGGTGCCGCAAGACCCCGCACATGCTCGTCGAGGCAACCACGGCGGACTCCAGTACCTCCCGCGTCCAGCGCACCCCCTCCCGCTGGAAGTGGGACGTGTCCACGCCCAGCTTCCTCATCCGGTCTTGGATGTACCGCCGCGATCCGCTCTTCGGGTCGGCTCCAAGCCGCTTCAGAGCCTCCGACAGCGTCCGCGACGAGCCCGCGGCCTCGGTCAGACGCTCTCGCGTGTACGGACTTTCCGGCATCCGGTCCCCCTCCCGTGTCCGGCCGCGCGTTCGCGGCCTCGCACGGACTAACGACCCGTTAATCGGAGCGTCACGTCCGATATCCGACAAGATGCGGAACGGCCCGCCCCGCTTCGGTGACAACTGCCGATGCGGGGCGGGCCATTGCCCTGACGGGAGATCGGGTCAGAACTTCGGGTCCGGGGTCTGGGCGTGGCAGAGTTCTGCCGCTTCCTCGTCCGTTTCCACCGACGGTGGGGAGCCGGCCAGGGGCTGTTGGGCCGTTTCCTTCATGCAGGCCACTGCGATCACGCCCACCAGCGCCGCCGCCATGGCGTAGTACGCCGGCATCAGGTTCGAGCCGCTCCAGCTGATCAGGGCCGTGATCACCAGCGGGGTCGTGCCGCCGAATATCGACGCGGAGATGTTGTAGCCGACCGACAGGGAGCCGTAGCGGACGTTGGTCGGGAACAGGGCCGGGAGTGCTGCCGACATCGTGCCGAGCAGGCAGACCAGGGAGAGGCCGAGCATCAGCATGCCGGCGGTGATCGCGGGGATGCTGCCCTGGCGGATCAGGAGGAAGGCCGGCAGGGAGAGGAACAGGAAGCCGAGCATCCCCGTCATCAGCAGCGGCTTGCGGCCGAAGCGGTCGGAGAGCTTGCCGAACCGGCTGATGATCAGCATCAGGAAGAGCATCACGGCGAGCAGGATGAGCAGGCCGTGGGTCTCGCTGTAGCCGAGTTCGTCGGACAGGTACGTCGGCATGTACGACAGCAGCATGTAATCGGTGATGTTGTACGCGCCGACCAGGCAGATGCAGAGGATCAGCGTCGCCCAGTGCTGCCGGAAGATCTTGGCGAGGTCGCCCTTGGCCGTCGTCTCGACCCCGTCCGCCGCCTCCATGGCGTGGGCGGTGCCGCCCTCCAGCTTCTGGAACGCGGGGGTCTCGTCGAGGCGAAGTCGCAGGTAGAGGCCGACGAGGCCGAGCGGGCCCGCGACGAGGAAGGGGATGCGCCAGCCCCAGGACTCCATCTGGGCGGTGTCGAGGAGGGCGTAGAGCGCGGTGACGAGGCCGGCCGCGCCGACGTAGCCGGCGAGGGTGCCGAATTCGAGGAAGCTGCCGAAGAAGCCGCGGCGCTTGTCGGGGGCGTACTCCGCGATGAACGTGGACGCGCCGCCGTACTCACCGCCGGTCGAGAAGCCCTGGAGCATCCGGAAGAGGATCAGCAGGGCGGGGGCCCAGAGGCCGATCGTGCCGTGGGAGGGGATGAGACCGATGGCGAACGTGCCGACCGCCATCAGGATCATCGTCAGCGCGAGGACCTTCTTCCGGCCGATCTTGTCGCCCATCGGTCCGAAGAACATTCCTCCGAGCGGCCGTACGAGGAAGGCCACGGCGAAGGTCGCGAAGGAGGAGAGGAGCTGGGTGGTCTCGTTCCCGGACGGGAAGAAGACGTGCCCGATGGTGACGGCGAGGTAGGAGTAGATACCGAAGTCGAACCACTCCATGGCGTTCCCGAGCGACGCCGCTTTCACCGCCCGCTTCACTGCCTTGTCGTCGGTGACAGTGATGTCGGTCCGGCGGAGCTTGGGGTTCTGGCGCGCCCGGATGGCGCGGAAGAGGGTGGGGTGGCGCTTGACCGCTTCGGGGTCGGCCCCCTGGTGGGGGTCGGAGGCCGCCATGGCCGGTTCCTTTCCTCGGAGAATGTTCCAGGAAAGGCTTCTGTTCGGTCATGGCGGCTGCAAACCGACTCACCGGCCGATTGCGATGTGGGTCACAGGGCTCGTGGGATGCCGGCGTGGTCGGATGCCGGGCTTGTCAGATGCCGAGGTCCTTGATGATCTTGGCTACGTGGCCGGTGGCCTTCACGTTGTAGAAGGCGTGCTCGACCTTGCCCTCCTCGTCGACCACGATCGTCGACCGGATGACGCCCGTCACCACTTTGCCGTAGAGCTTCTTCTCGCCGAAGGCGCCGTACGCCTCCAGGGTCTCCTTGGACGGGTCGCCGACCAGGGTGACCTTGAGGTTCTCCTTCTCGCGGAACTTGGCGAGCTTCTCCGGCTTGTCGGGGGAGACGCCGATGACGTCGTATCCGGCCGTGGCCAGGACGTCCAGGTTGTCGGTGAAGTCGCACGCCTGCTTGGTGCAGCCGGGTGTGAGGGCGGCCGGGTAGAAGTAGACGATGACCTTGCGGCCCTTGTGGTCCGCGAGCGAGATGTCGTTGCCGTCCGCGTCGGGAAGGGTGAAGGCGGGGGCGGTCTCGCCGGGCTGGAGTCGCTCGCTCATGGTTCTCCTCAAGTGGCACATCAGGTGTTTGGGACCGAGCGTAATAGGGGTGCCGCCGGGTGTCCGGGCGGTCGAGCTGACAGACTGTCGATGAAGGTTTACCGGACGACGACCACGGAGGCGGCGCAGTGTCGGATGCCAGGACCCCTGCGCAGATCGAGGCGGACATCATCACCAGGCGCGAGCAGCTCGCCGTGGTGCTCGATGAGATCGGGGTGCGTGTGCACCCGAAGACGATGATCGGTGACGCGAAGGCCAAGGTGGCCGGGACGGTGGACCGGACGGCCGGGCGTGCGTTCGTCGCGGTGAACCGTTCGGTGTCGGACGTGAAGGCCCAGTTCGTTTCGAAGGATGGCGCGCCGCGTCTGGAGCGGGTGATTCCGGCCGTGGTGCTGGTGGTCGGTGTGGTGGGTCTGCTCGCGGTGTCGTCGCGTCGCAGGAAGTGACGGGGCCGACCCCCGGGGGCGTGCGGCGCGGGTCCGAGCAGGTAGGTTTCGGCTCGTGAGCGACAACACCCACGACGACAAGCTGCCCATCCGCATGCTGCACGACCGCGTGCTGGTCCGGTCCGATTCGCCCGAGGGCGAGCGGCGCTCGGGCGGTGGGATTCTGATTCCGGCGACGGCTGCGGTCGGCAGGCGGCTGGCGTGGGCCGCGGTGGTGGCGGTCGGCCAGAACGTGCGGACGGTGGAGCCGGGGGACCGGGTGCTGTACGACCCGGAGGACCGTGCCGAGGTGGAGGTGCGGGGCGTGGCGTACGTACTGATGCGGGAGCGGGATCTGCATGCGGTGGCCGCGGACCGGTTCGAGGGTTCGGTGGATTCGACCGGGCTGTATCTGTAGTCCGCGTGCAGCCCGTGGTGGCTGGTATTGAGCCTGGTGACTGGGGTCACCGGGCTCTTTGTCATTTTTTGCTACGGTAGGGGGACCCCGACGAGACGCGCCGTACCGGGCCTTGCAAAGACGACGCACCGTGTTGTCCGCGTGTTCTCTCGTCGGAAGGTGCCGTCATGGCCTGGGTTCTGCTGCTTGTCGCCGGTCTGCTGGAAGTGGGCTGGTCGATCGGGATGAAGTACACCGAGGGGTTCACCCGGCTGTGGCCGAGCGTGTTCACCGGCCTCGGGATCGTCGCGAGCATGGTGTTGCTGTCCCATGCGGCGAAGACGCTGCCGATCGGTACGGCGTACGGCGTGTGGGTCGGTATCGGTGCGGCGGGTGCGGCGGTGCTCGGCATGGTGGTGCTGGGTGAGCCTGCCACCGCGGCCCGTATTTTCTTCGTGTGTCTGCTGCTGGTGGCCGTGGTGGGTCTGAAGGCGACCTCGGGTCACTGATTCTGCGGGTCACTGATCTGCGGGCGTGCGCCGCGTGCGCCTTCGAAGAAGCCTCCGGTGTCTTCGGTCTCGCCCTCCTCGGTCTCCTCGGACTCCTCGCTCTCCTCGGGTTGGGGTTCTTCCTCGGGCTCGTCGGTGCCGTCCGGGAGTTCGAGGTCGAATTCCCGGGGCTCGGCGGTGCCGAGGGCGGCGGCTGTGTAGTCGGCCCAGATGGCGGCGGGCGGGCCGCCGCCGTTCATGCGGGGCAGGCCGAGGGCCCCGTACAGCGGTGTCTGCGCACCGGTGGCGGGGTCCTGGCCCATGACGGCGACGACGGTCGCGAGGTCGGGCGTGTAGCCGGCGAACCAGGCGGCCTTGTCCTCCTCGGCGGTGCCTGTCTTGCCCGCGGCGGGGCGGTTCGCGGCCTGGGCGGCGGTTCCGGTGCCTTCCTCGACGACGGTCCGGAGCATCCAGGTCGTGGCGTCGGCGGCCGTGCGGCTGACGGCCTGCTCGGTGTCCCTGACCGGGAGCGTGATGTTCTCGCCGTCCTTGGTGACCTTGTCGACGAGGGTGTACGTGCCGTGCCTGCCGTGGTTGGCGAGGGTGGCGTACGCCTCGGCCATGTCGAGGACGCTGGCGGTCGCGGGGCCGAGCGCGATGGACGGCGATGCGGTGAGGTCGGGGGTGTTCTCGGGGATGCCGAGGGCGATGGCGGTGTCCTTGACGTTCCCCGGCCCGACGTCCTGCGCCATCTGGGCGTACACGGCGTTGACGGATCTGTCGGTGGCGGTACGGACGGTGACGGGGCCGTAGTCGACGTCGTCCTCGTTGGCGGGGCCGTATCCGGTGGGTCCTTGGGGGCCTTCGACCATGCGTTCGTTGCTGCCGTCGTAGATGGTGCCGGGGGTGATCGTGCGGCCGTCCTGGGTGGTGGATTCGTTGGCGACGGCGGAGGTGAAGACGAAGGGCTTGAAGGTGGAGCCGACCTGGTAGTCGCGGCGGGTCGCGTTGTTGACGTACTGCTTGGTGTAGTCGATGCCGCCGTACATGGCGACGACCTCGCCGGTGCCCGGGTCGATGGAGACGCCGCCGACGCGGACGTTGCGGTCGACCTTCCGGCCGGCGCTGGTCTTGGACAGGACGTTGTCCTGGACTGCCTCGACGAAGGCGTCCTGCTTCGTCTTCTCCAGTGTGGTGGTGATGCGGTAGCCACCGGCGGCGAGGGTTTTCTCGTCGATGATCCTGTTGCTGGTGAGGTAGTCCTCGGCGGCCTGGACGAGATAGCCGCGCTGTCCGGAGAGGCCGGTGGCCGGCTTGGCCTCGCCGGGGACGGGGAACCGCGTGGTGGCGCGCTCGCCGGCGGTGAGCCAGTGCTCCTTGACCATGCCGTCCAGTACGTAGTTCCAGCGGGCGAGGGCGTCGGCCTTGTTCTCGGGGTGGGCGATGACGTCGTACGCGCTGGGGGCGTTCAGGAGGGAGGCGAGGTACGCGCCTTCGGCGGTGGTGAGCTCCTCGACGTCCTTGCCGTAGTACGCCTGCGACGCGGCCTGGATGCCGTAGGCGTTGCGGCCGAAGTAGCTGGTGTTGAGGTAGCCCTCGAAGATCTGGTCCTTGCTCTCCTCGCGGTTGAGTTTGACCGCGATGAAGAACTCCTTGGCCTTGCGGACGACGGTCCGTTCCTGGCCGAGGTAGTAGTTCTTGACGTACTGCTGGGTGATGGTCGAGCCGCCCTGCTTGCCCTTGCCGGTGAGGGTGTTCCAGGCGGCGCGGATCATGGCCTTGATGTCGACGGCGCGGTCGGAGTAGAAGTCGCGGTCCTCGGCGGCGAGTACGGCGTGCTGGACGGTGAGGGGGACCCGGTCGAGGCGGACGTTCTCCCGGTTGACCTCGCCGTCGCGGGCGATGACCGTGCCGTCCTTGTAGAGGTAGGTGTTGGACTGCGCGATGGCGCTGGCGTTGGCGGGCGGGATGTCGACGAGCTGGTATCCGGCGATGAAGCCGCCGACGAGGAGCAGTGCGATGCCGAGGACCATGCGCCAGGTGGGGAAGGCGCGGCGCCAACCGGTGCGCTTGGGGCGCTTCTTGCGCCCCTTCCGTGTCTCCGCCGTCTCTGCTGCCGTCCCTGCCTTCTCCGCCGTTTCCGTCGCGCTCGGTGAGCCGGTGGGCAGGGGCCGGCCGTCGGGGTCGCGCGGGGCCCAGTTCTGCTCGTCGATCATGTCGGTGGGAACTCCTCGGCCGCGGTCGGACATCCAGCCGTCCCATAGTGCACTTTTTGCTCACATATCCTAGGGATTCTCCTTGCGTGACCGGTCGCGGCGGTGATAACCGGCTGCGGTGCCTGTCCGGCGTGGACTAGGGTCGTGCGCTTTGGTGCCGGTCAAGGGGGGAGGGGCCCAGGTGCGTCTGTACGCAGTAGTGGCGGCCGGTGGATTCCGGCGCCACGCCACCTACCGGATCGCGACGGCGGCGGGCGTCTTCACCAACACCGTCTTCGGTTTCATCATGGCGTACACCTACATCGCACTCTGGGACGAGCGTCCACAGCTCGGCGGCTACGACATGTCCCAGGCGCTGACGTACGTATGGCTCGGCCAGGCGCTGCTGATGACCTGCGCCATGATGGGCGGCGGCTTCGAGGACGAGCTGATGGAGCGCATCCGTACCGGGGACATCGCGGTCGATCTGTACCGGCCCGCCGACCTCCAGCTGTGGTGGCTTGCGGGTGATCTGGGCCGGGCGGCTTTCCACCTGATGGGGCGTGGGATCGTGCCGATGGCGCTGGGCGCCCTGGCCTTCGATCTGGCGCTGCCGGACTCGTTCTGGATCTGGCCGGCCTTCCTGGTCTCCGTACTGCTCGGTGTCGTGGTGAGTTTCGCGGTGCGCTATCTGGTGGCGCTGTCGGCGTTCTGGCTGATGGACGGGGCGGGCGCGGCGCAGATCGCCTGGCTGGCGGGGATGTTCTTCTCCGGGATGCTGCTGCCGCTGAATCTGTTCCCCGGGGTGCTGGGGGAGGTGGCGCGGATGCTGCCGTGGTCCTCGCTGTTGCAGGTCCCGGCCGATGTCTTCCTCGGCAAGCGCACGGGCTGGGGGCTGGTGGAGGCGTACGCCTTCCAGGCCGGCTGGGCGGCCGCGCTGCTGACGGCGGGGCGGCTGTTGCAGGTGCTGGCGACCAGGAGGGTGGTGATTCAGGGTGGCTGAGCGAGGTATCGCGTTCGAGGACCGTTCGAGGGTGGTCGAGGGGGTACGGGCCTACGGCCTGATCGTCGCGATGTGGCTGCGCTCCACGATGGCGTACCGCGCGTCGTTCGCGATGACGGCGCTGGGGAACTTCGTGGTGACGGCCTTCGACTTCGTCACGATCCTGCTGATGTTCTCGCACGTGGACGCCCTGGGCGGCTACACCCTGCCGGAGATCGCCCTGCTGTACGGGATGTCGGCGACCGCGTTCGGGCTGGCCGATCTGCTGCTGGGGTCGATGGACCGGCTGGGGCGGCGGGTCCGCGACGGCACGCTGGACACCCTGCTGGTACGGCCCGTCCCGGTCCTCGCACAGGTCGCCGCCGACCGTTTCGCACTGCGCCGGCTGGGCCGGATCACGCAGGGGCTGCTGGTGCTCGGGTACGCGCTGGTGTCGCTGGACATCGCCTGGACACCGCTGAAGCTGCTGCTGCTTCCGCTGGCGGTGCTGAGCGGGGCGGCGATCTTCGGGGCGGTGTTCGTGGCAGGGGCGGCGTTCCAGGTCGTCGCGCAGGACGCCTCCGAGGTGCAGAACGCGTTCACGTACGGGGGGACGACGCTGCTCCAGTACCCGCCGACGGTCTTTGCGAAGGATCTGGTGCGCGGGGTGACGTTCGTGGTGCCGCTGGCCTTCGTGAGCTGGCTGCCCGCGCTGTACGTGCTGGACCGGGCGTACCCGTTGGAGCTGCCGGAGTGGGCGGCGTTCCTGCCGCCGGTGGTGGCGGGAGCCTGCTGGGTACTGGCGGGACTGGCCTGGCGGACGGGCCTGCGCGCGTACCGGAGCACGGGTAGCTGAATCCAAGGAGTAGGGGAGAGCCAGGCCATGGACGCGGACTTCATTGAGCTCGACGGCGTCGAGAAGGTCTTCGACGTACGCCGCAGAACCGGCTTCATGCGCCGGGAGCGCCACGAGGTGCGCGCGGTCGACGGCATCAGCTTCCGTGTGCCGCGCGGTGAGATGGTCGGCTACATCGGCCCGAACGGCGCGGGCAAGTCGACCACGATCAAAATGCTCACCGGGATTCTCACCCCGAGCGGCGGCCGGCTGCGGGTGGCGGGCATCGACCCCTCCCGGGAGCGTACGAGGCTGGCGCACCGGATCGGTGTGGTCTTCGGCCAGCGCACGACGCTCTGGTGGGACCTGCCGCTGCGGGACTCGTACCGCCTGATGCACCGTATGTACCGCATCCCCGACAGCCGCTTCCGCGAGAACCTCGACCGGTGCGTCGAACTCCTCGACCTGGGTGAGCTGTTGGACGTACCCGTACGGCAGCTGTCGCTCGGGCAGCGGATGCGCGGCGATATCGCGGCGGCGCTGCTGCACGATCCGGAGGTGCTCTATCTGGACGAGCCGACGATCGGGCTCGATGTGGTGTCCAAGGCGAAGGTCCGGCAGTTCCTGCGGGATCTGAACGCCGAACGGGGTACGACGGTCCTGCTCACCACCCACGATCTGACCGATATCGAGCAGCTCTGCAAGCGGGTGATGGTGATCGACCACGGGCGGCTGATGTATGACGGGGCGCTCGCCGGACTGCACGAGGTGGGGGAGAGCGAACGCACGCTGGTGGTCGATCTGGAGCGTGAACTCCCGCCGATCGAGCTGAAGTCGGAGCCTTCGGTACGGGTGGTGAAGGTGGCGGGACCCCGGCAGTGGCTGGCGTTCCCCGCGTCGGCGTCCGCGGCTCCGCTGGTGGCTCGGATCGCCGCCGACTATCCGATGGTGGACCTCTCGGTGCGCGAGCCGGACATCGAGGCCGTCATCGCGAGGATGTACGAGACGGGCTCGGCTCCGGGTGTGCGGAGTGCGGACACGGGGCGCGGGACTGTGGGTCGATGACGTGAGCGGGTGCGTTCAATAAGGTGCCCGGTATGACAAGTGAACTTCCGGAGATGCGTGCCTCCGATGCCGAGCGTGACCGGGTCGCCGAGAGACTGCGCGAGGCGGTGGCCGAGGGGCGGCTGGAGATGGACGAGTTCGAGCAGCGGCTCGACGCCGTCTACAAGGCCCGTACGCATGGGGAGTTGGCACCGCTCGTCCGGGACATTCCGGCGCCGGGATCGACCGTGGAACCCGCGGGGGCCGCGTCCCCCGCTGCCACCGGGCAGGGCCGCAACTGGGCGGCGCGCATCGGGGGGCCCGCCACGTCGAAGGGGACCTTCGCGTTCTGGGGCGGGTTCAACCGTAACGGCCGTTGGACCGTGGGCCGTCTGTTCACCGCGTTCGCGATGTGGGGCGGCGGCCACATCGATCTGCGCCAGGCGCATTTCGCGGAGCGTGACGTCGTCATCCGCTGCTTCACGATCATGGGCGGAATCCAGGTCACCGTCGAGCCCGATGTGAACCTGGAGGTCAGGGGCATCGGCATCATGGGCGGGTTCGGCGAGCACTCCCCGAACAGCGAGGACGCCGAGCCGGTGCCGGAGGCCCCGCGCGTGCAGATCGTCGGGTTCGCGCTGATGGGCGGGGTCGACGTCCAGCGCAAGTGGACCAAGGCCCGGCGCCGGAAGCTGACCGAAGGCGAGTGACCCACCACCCCGCCCAGTGGTCCGGGCGGGGTCACGGGCAGTCCGTCAGAGCTCGTCGGACTTCGGGGTTCCCATCAGCTTTCCGAGATCGATCAGGCCGGCCAGCGCGTGGTAGCCGTTGTCGTTGAGGTGGAGCCTGTCCCCGGAGTCGTACGCGGCCGAGAGCCGGTTCGTCGCGTACGGGTCGCGCACCGCCCGGTCGAAGTCCACGTACTCGTCGAAGACGCCGCCCGCGCGGATCTGCTCGTTGACCGCCAGCCGCACCGCGTTCCGCTCGGGCGTCCATGTCGCGAAGCCCTCGAACGGGGTCAGGGTGGCTCCGACGACCCGCAGGCCCCGGGCGTGCGCCTGGGCGGTCAGGGCGCGGAAGCCGTCGAGGATGCGCTGCGGGTCCGGCTCCTGGGGGGCCTGCTGCACGTCGTTGATGCCGAGCGCGATGATCACGGTCTTCGCTCCGGCGACCGACAGCACGTCGCGTTCGAAGCGGCTCGTGCCGCTCGGCCCGCCCAGCGGGGTCGGACCGTCGGTCAGGAGCCGGTTCCCCGCTATGCCCTGGTTGACGATGCCGTACCGGCCGCGCAGCCGGTCGGAGAGCAGGTCGGGCCAGCGGTTGTTCGCGTCGGTCGTGGAGCCGCTGCCCGCGGCGAGTGAGTCACCGATCACCACGATCGAGCCGGGCGTCGTCTTGTTGCGGACGTCCACGGCCGTCAGATAGCGCCAGTTGGTGGTCCGCCAGGTGCCGCGTGCGTCGGCCAGATAGGACGTCTGGTGGGTGTTCGGGTGGTACGTGACGGGCCCGGAGGCGCGCGGGGTGCGGAAGGCGACGATCAGGTCGGCGTCGGCGGCCACGGGCACGACGACCTGGTCGCTGACCACCTGCTTGCCCGCAGGGACGGTGACGGTGGGCGCGCCACGGAACGTCACCGGCCGCGTGTTCACGGTCACTTGGTCGACGACGAGGGGGCCCGTACCGAAGAGGTTGGACAGGGTGATGCGTGCCGCGTCGCCACCGACACTCGTGTGCACGATGTTGCGGACGGTGCGTCCCGGGAGTCCGTGCGCGGTGTTCGGCTCGGCGCTGACGGCTGCCGCGGTCCACGTCGCCACCCAGGTACCGGCGGAGTTGGCCGGCGCCGCGGGGGTACGGGCAGCCGCGTGCGGTTCCGGCTCGGGACGGGGCCCCGGCCGTGAGCCGGCCAGCAGCGTCGTACCGAAAGCGATGGCGGCGGCGAGTGCGGCTGTGCCCGCCACAAGGGCGATGAGCAGGGCATAGCTTTGGCGCCTCGGCATGTGCGGTGATTCTCCTTGTGAAGATCGAACTGGTCCCATGATGCGACAGGCCGTCGGGAACTCGACATGCGGCCCGGGAGTAGGTGGGGTAAGGACAATGCGTACGGCACGGGGGCGACTCGTACGCGGACGGGTGGAACGCATGGAACGGACCGAATCCGGAGCGCATGACGCCGGGCAGGACATGGAGCAGGGAGCGGGGCAGGTGGCCGAGGCCGGGAAGCAGCCGGGGCAGGTGGAGGCCGGTTCCGCAGCGGGACCCGGGGCCGGACCGGGTCCGGGCGCCGGGCGACGGTCCACGCCGCTCGCCGTGTTCGCGTACACGGCGGCGGACGAGGAGAAGCGCCGCGGCGTGCGCCGCATGAAGACCACCGCCACGGGTCTGCTCCTGCTCGTCGCGCTCGTATATGTCCTGGCCACCTGGGCGAAGAGCGCAGGCGTGGGTGGCTGGCCGGGCTACGTCGCGGCGGCTGCCGAAGCGGGGATGGTGGGCGCGATGGCGGACTGGTTCGCCGTCACGGCGCTCTTCCGGCGCCCGCTCGGCCTGCCCATCCCCCACACCGCCATCATTCCCACGAAGAAGGATCAGCTTGGGGCATCACTTGGTTCCTTCGTGGGCGAGAACTTTCTCTCCGGAGACGTCGTTCGTGACCGAATTCACGCTCTCGGGGTCGGTGCGAGGCTCGGTGCGTGGCTCGCGGAGCCGGATCACGCCGACCGTGTGACCGCCGAACTGGCCACAGCGCTGCGCGGCGCGTTGACGGTGCTGCGGGACTCCGACGTCCAGGCGGTCGTCGGTGAGGCGATCACGCGGCGGGCCAACGCGGCGGAGGTCGGTCCGGGCCTCGGCAAGATGCTGGAGAAGATCGTCTCCGACGGCGGTCACCGCAAGGTCGTCGACCTGATCTGCGTACGCGCCCACGACTGGCTGGTCCTGCACGGCGACTCGGTGATGGACGCGGTGCAGGGCGGGGCGCCGGGCTGGACACCGAGGTTCGTGGACAAGCGGGTGGGGGAGCGGGTCTACAAGGAGCTGCTGCGTTTCATCACGGAGATGCGGGACATGCCCGCTCATCCCGCGCGTGGCTCGATCGACACGTTCCTGACGGACTTCGCCGCCGACCTCCAGACGGACTCGGACACCCGGGCGCGGGTGGAGCGGCTGAAGTCGGAGATCCTGGGGCGCGGCGAGGTCCAGGACGTCATCGCCTCGGCCTGGTCGTCCGTACGCACGATGATCATCGCGGCTGCGGAGGACGAGCAGAGCGAGCTGAGGCTGCGGGCGAGGGCCTCGCTGATGTCGCTGGGCGCCCGGCTCGCGACGGACAGCCGGCTCCAGGCCAAGCTGGAGGGCTGGCTGGAGGACGCGGCGGTGTACGTGGTCACGACGTACCGCGCGGAGATCACGTCGCTGATCAGCGACACGGTCGCGGGCTGGGACGCGGATCAGACGTCGAAGAAGATCGAGGCGAACATCGGCCGGGACCTTCAGTTCATCCGGATCAACGGCACGGTGGTGGGCGCGCTGGTGGGCCTGGTGATCTACTCGGTGTCGCGGGCGGTGGGGGCCTGAGACTCAAGCCTTCACGGCCTGAACTCAAGCCTTCACGGCGCACGTCTCGTCCTCACGGCGCACGTTCAGGCCGCGCGGCGGGTGACCAGCCAGGACGCGGCTGCGACCCCGCCCGCCACCGCGAAGACGGCCGGCCACGCGCCGACCTTCTTGGCGAGCGGGTGCGATCCCGCGAACGCGGCGACGTACGCGACGGTCAGTCCCGCGGCGGCGCGCGGTCCGGCCTGCCGGTTCCACTCGTACGCGGCGAGTGACCCGGCGGCGGCCAGTGCCACCCCGCCCAGTGGCCGCTTCTTGGTCCACCGGGCGACCCCGTAACCGCCGACGAGGCCGCTCGCCGCCACCGCCGCTGCCGGAACCTTTGCCATAGCGGCCACCTTCGCTCTCATGCGTACATGTGTATGGTCTGATCCAATCGTACGAGGGGGGTCTCATGCGTATCCGAACGGGCTGCCGTGCTGCCGCAATGAGCGGGGTCATCGGGGTTGTCGCGGCGTTCCTGGTGTCCTGCACCAGCGTCTCCTCCGGCGGGGGGCCGGGCGACGGCATACCCGAGATCGCGGCGTCCGAGGCGGCCGTGACCAAGGAGCCCACGCCCGCTGCGGAGCCCGACGGCGCCGCCCAGGAACCCATGGCCTCGCCCGGCCCCGCAGCGGTACGCGACGCGTTCGCCGGGGTCCAGGCGACGCTGAACGAAACCTGCACCCCGGGCGCGGGGGACTGCGCCTACTTCCTGGGCCGGGTCAACACCGAACTCCAGGAACTCGACGAAGCCATGAGGGCGGACGCGAAGGGGCCCGGCCACTTCAAGGAGCCGCTGGCCTGGACGGGCACGCTGTGGAAGACCCTGGACGGGGACACCTCCACGGAGAACCTGGAGACGCACCGTAACGAACTGCTGGACACCCGCGACCGCATCAATACCTGGATGCAGGGGCACCCGGACGACTACCGCTAGCGCGACGCCCCGGGGTCAGCCCGCCGCCGGGTATTCCGCGGCGGCCGCTGCCGGCCGGTGGCCCGGCCAGGCGTTCAGGGCGGTCGCCAGCTGGGCGCGCGAACGGACGTCCAGTTTCTGGTAGATGCGGGTGAGGCGGGCTTCGACCGTCTTCACGCTCAGGTACAGCTTCGCCGCCGCCTCCTGGTTGCTGGCCCCCTGGCCGACCAGCTGTGCGAGGCGCAGTTCCGCGTCCGTGAGGGAGGACAGGGTGTCGCCGCGGGCCGGGGACGGTTCGGCCGTACGGGACGGGGTCTCCGTCGTGAGGGTCAGCCACGGGGCCGCCCCCGCCCGCTCGAAGTCGGCGGCCGCGGCCTGCAGCGCGCTCTGGGCGGCCGACCGCCTGCGGCGGCGGCGCTCCACGCGGGCGAGCGCGATGAGCGCCCGGCCGCGCTCCAGCGGCAGCCCCGCCGCGGCGAACCGCTCGGCGGTCCGGGACAGCAGGCACACCGCCTCGTCCGGCTTCCCGCTCGCCGCCAGGTACAGCCCGTACGCCCGGTCGCAGCTGAGCAGCACCGTCGTGAGGCCGAGGCGTTCCGCGACCGGACGCACATCGGCGAGCAGGGCCGCGGCCTCCTCCGTGGCGTCGTTCGCCAGCAGCGCCTCGGCCAGCTCCTCGTGCCAGCGCAGCATGGAGGGGTCGACGGTCGACTGGGCGCGTTCATCGGCCTGTACCCGGCGCAGGGTCTCCAGGGCGGTCGCCACATCCCCGTTGATCAACTGGACCCGGCCGAGCGCGTACAGGCTCCGGGGGAGGAAGACGCGGTCGCCCTCCTCCCCGGACGCCTGGACACTGCGCCGGGCGTAGCTCGCGGCGCGCTCGAAACTGCCGCCCGCGGTCTCCGCGAGGGCCAGCGCGTACCAGGCGGGCCCGGGCGAGAGGCCGGCTTCCAGGGTCAGGGCGAGAGACCGTCCGGCGTGTGCGAGCGCCGCCGCGCACTGCCCCCGCCGGGCCTCGATCTCCGCGAGCGTGCGGAACAGCTCGATGGCGTCCTCCACCGGGCCGCGGCGCTCGACCAGGGGGATGAGGGCATGGGCTTGATCGCGGGCGGCGGTGAGCCGGTCGTCGAACAGTGCGTGGCGGATCGTCAGTATCTGTGCGGCGTTACGGATGCCGAGCGGGCGCTCGAACAGCTCCAGGGCCCGGGCCTCGGCGAGCACCCGCTCCGCGTCCGGCGAGCCGAGGACGCGTTCCATGCGCGCCTGTACGGTCAGGGCCCTGGCCGCCGTCTTCCCGTCACTCACGGAGGCGGCGAGCGCGGCGGACTCGACAGCGACGGCCCGGGAGCGCCGCGGGTCGCCGTCGGCCAGGACGTACTTCACCGCGAGACGGAGCAGGACGGCTGCTCGCAGCGCCGTGTTGCCTTCGGAGTCCTCCATGGCGTGGACATAGAGCTCGTCGAGGTTGCTCAGTCCCTGACCTGCGGTGTCCAGCACCGCGAGCCTTACGCGGACCCGGTCGGCCGGTGTGGCGTCGCGGGCCAGGAGATCGGTGGCCGCGCGCATGGCCAGGTCGGCGCGGGCCGCACGGGCGGCTTCCTGGGCGGCGTCGACGAGCCGGGCGATCCGCGCCGGACCGTGCTGGACGGGCGTGGACTCGGCCGCGAGCAGGGCAAGTTCGGCGGCGAGGGCGCTGTTCCCGCGGAGCCGGGCGGTGTCGGCCGCCGCCGCGACCTCCGCGGCCAGCTCCTCGTCGGGAGTGTCGGAGGCCAGTGCCCGGTGCCGTACCGCCTCCACGGGGTCGTCCACGACCCGCGCGAGCGCCGCGTGACCTGCGCTGCGCTCGGTCCAGCAGGCGTCGTGCACGAGCGTCGACGGCAGCAGACCGGCTGTGAAGCCGACCGTCCCGTCCTCCTTGAGGGAGATCAGATTCGCCCGCTCGGCGGCGGCGAGGTCGGCCTCGGCGGTGGGGCGGCCCGCGCGGCGTATCAGCGTGGCCGTCGGGCGCAGCGCCAGCGCGGCAAGCAGGAGCGTGGAGCGAACGGCGGGCGAGGCGACACCGAGCAGCTGCCGCGCGATCTCGCGGGCCTGCCCGGACAGCGACAGCGCCTCGGCGTGGTGCACCGGAGTCCGTGCGTCGGCGAGGGACCGGCCGACGGCGAGCGCGAGACGCGGATTGCCGCCGCTGGCCTTGTGGATGCGACCGGCCATCCGGGACGGCAGCCGGTGGTGGATGAGGAGTTCGGCGATCTCGTCGGCGTGCAGCGGCGGTACGAACAGGACGTCGGCCTCGGACGGCGCCCACAGGGGTTCCGGGCCGGCCGCGTCCTGCTGTCGCGCACCGGTCTGCGGCGTACCGGAGTCGGGGCTGTACGCCGTCGGTGTCTCGACGGCGATCACCCGCAGCGCGGCCGGGGCCAGATGGAGCGCGAAACGCAGGAGGTCGGCACTGGCGGCGTCGATGCGCTGGACACCGTCGACGACCAGCAGGGCGGGGCCGCGCGCGACGAGGGTCCGCAGGATCTGGGCGAGGGCGAGCCGTAGGGCGATGGGGTCCCAGCCGCCGTCCGGGATGGGCGCCTCGCGGCACAGCATGGCGACGGCGGTCCGCTGCGGTCCTGGCAGCCCTTCGAGCATGCCTGCCGCGCCGTGTGTTTCGGCTTCGGGCCAGGACACGCACGCGGATATGGAGGCGACGAGGGCGGCGGCAGCCGCACCCGGTATGCCGCGGTCGGCGGGGAGCGTGGGGAGCCACAGCACGGTCTCGCCGCGGGACTCGGTGCGCGCGGCGGTGGCCAGGGCGAGCTCCGTCTTGCCGACCCCGGCGGGGCCGGTGAGCAGGGCGCGCCCGCGGGTGTGCAGGACCCGTTCGAGCCGCGCGAGGAGCTCCGCGCGCCCGACCGGCGCAGGGCGGTACGTCGCCGACGTCACGTACCCACCACCACCTTCCGGCGTGCGCGAGCCCGCTGCCCGTGCGAGAGCAGAGAATACGAAGTCGGCCACTGCCGTCCAGGCCCGGTGTCGGCATACGGACCGACCGGCAGCGGGGCGCGCCCGCGGAAATTCCCGCGAACACGCCCCTGACCTGCGATGATGCACCTCAATGGGCGTCTCAGAAGGTGAGACTCCAGGTGTCGATGTAGCCGGTGTCACCCGATGCCACGTCGCGGACCTGGAGCTTCCAGGTGCCGTTGGCGACCTCGCTGGACGCGTCGACCGTGTACGTCGCGATGACGTTGTCGGCACTGTCCGAGGACGACGAGGTCTTCAGGTTGCGTACCGTGCCGTCCGGCGCGATCAGGTCGACGACCAGGTCGCCGCGCCAGGTGTGCTTGATGTCCACGTCGACCTTGAGGGCGGCGGGGGCGTTGCCCGTGCGGCCGGTGACCGGGATCGACGAGGTGACGGTCGAGTTGTCCGTGATCGTCACGTTCGCCGCGTTGCTGAACGTCGTACCGACGGGGGTGGTGCCGGTGACGGCGTTCACGGTCTTGGTCGCATCGGCGATGCCGGCGCCGCAGCCGCCGGTGCAGGTGCCGGGGAGCGGCCTGGCGTTGCCCTTGATCGCGGACTCGATCTCGGCCGGGGTCAGGGTGCTCTTGGCCGACTTGAGCAGTGCGGCGAGGCCCGCGATGTGCGGGGCGGCCATCGAAGTGCCCTGGTAGGGCTTGTAGTTCTCCGTCGACTGCGTGGTGGCACCGGAGTTCAGCGTGGAGAGGATGCCGTTCTCGGGGGTGGTGATGGTGCCGGGCGTGTCGGTCGCGCGGCGGGTCTCGCCGCCGGGCGCGGACACGTCGATGATGCTGCCGTAGTTCGAGTAGAACGAACGGTTGCCCTCACGGCTGGTGGACGCCACGTTGATGACACCGGAGCAGTTGGCGGGCGTGAAGCCGGAGGCGTTGGCGTTGCTGTTGCCCGCCGCGACGACCACGGTGGTGCCGCGCGAAACGGCGCCGTTGATGGCGGTCTGGTAGACGCTGGGGCAGGTGGAGCTGGCGCCGCCGAGGCTCAGGTTGATGACCTTGGACGGGGTCGCGTTCGCCGCGACGCCCGGGACGGTGCCGCCGGACGCCCAGGTGATGGCGTCGGCGATGTCCGATGAGGAGCCGCCGCACTTGCCGAGCACGCGCACGGGCTGGATCTTCGCGCTGTACGCGATGCCCGCGATGCCCTTGCTGTTGTTGGCGGTCGCCCCGATGGTGCCGGCGACGTGCGTGCCGTGCCAGGAGGAGTTGCTCGCCGTGGAACCGGCGCCGCACTCGCCGGCGGTGGCGTTCCAGTCGCCCTCGTCCTTGGCGTCGCTGTCGCGGCCGTTGCCGTCACGGGCGTCCGCGGAGGAGGAGATGAAGTCGTATCCGGCGACGGTGTTGGCGGCCAGGTCCGAGTGGGCGGCGTAGCCGGTGTCGATGACGGCGACGGTGACGCCGCTGCCGGTGCCCTTGTCCCAGGCGCCGGGGACGTTCATGCCGCCGGTGGCCTCGAACAGGTCCCACTGCTTGGCGTAGTCGGTGTCGTTCGGGGTGGCCGCCATCGCGTAGGCGCGGATGTCGGGCTCCACGGACGCGACGGAGGAGTCGGCACGGAAGGCGTTCATGACCTCGGTGACGTCCTTCTTGGACGTCTCGCCACCCAGGTCGACCAGGGCGGCGCCGCCGGCGAGGCGGCGCTCGAACGACAGGCTCTCGCCGGTCTGCTCGGCCTTGGCGGCCGCGTCGCTCTTGGCGGCCGCGTTGGAACCGGCCTCGGCAGCCTTGGACTTGTAGGTGACGATGACGTTCTCGACCGGCGCGGTGGGCAGCGCGGTCATGGCCTGCGAAGCCGGGGCAGGCTTCGGGGAGGGGCCCGCCGGGGCGGCGGCGAGCGCCACGGAGGAGGTGGCAACGACACCGGCGATCGTGGCAGTCGCTGCCACAACGGATATGAGTCTCCGCCTGGAACCGTTCAAGGTGTTCCCTTTCAATGACTACTCGTGCGGAGCGCGGCGGGCGGCGCGAGAACCGCGGTGCAGCGTGGGGGCTGCGGTCCGCGGTTCCTGGGCGGGGTGGCCCGTGCGCCGACGCCGACGCCACGACCCTGGTCAAGGCCGTCACCGACG
Organism: Streptomyces sp. NPDC055749; assembly: GCF_053617235.1. Taxonomy (NCBI): domain Bacteria; kingdom Bacillati; phylum Actinomycetota; class Actinomycetes; order Kitasatosporales; family Streptomycetaceae; genus Streptomyces; species Streptomyces sp. NPDC055749. The sequence goes on from NZ_JBSHFH010000007.1 coordinate 57,639, forward strand.
GAACCTCACCCCTGCTTTACATGCACCTGACACCTAAGAGTCAGAGGATGGGATCCGCCGGTGCGGCAGACAGTAGGGAACGGGGAGATGAACCCGATACGGGGAAAACCCTTGTCCGGGGCGGGGGGTCCGGGCAGGGCCCGCGAGCGTTCCCGCCCGGGCGCCCCCTCAGCCGACGAGCGTCTGAATCAACTCACTGCGCTCCGACGTGTGGACGATGCGCCCGAGTGCGCCGTTGACGAGGGGCATGAACGGCGGGACGTGCCCGCACTCGACGTCGGCGATGATGGGCACAGCCAGCGATCCGAGCGCGTCGAGCACGGCTTCGTGCTGGGTGAGCGAAGGCGCGTCGGGCGCCGGAGTCCGCCCGATCAGCACGGCGTTGGCATGGTCGAAGAACCCGGACAGCCGCATCCCGTGAAGGTTCCGGCAGGTCGTGAAGGCATCCTCCGAGGCCTCGACGTACACGAGAAGCCCTTCCGGGGCATGGTCGCGCGCGAACGCCGAGAGATCCCCGTACGGAGTCCCCGCCAGCCCGGCGACCGTCTCGAGGCACCCTCCGACGAGCCGCCCGGAGACATCCACGTCCCCGTCCGTATCACCGTCGAGGCGGGTCCACCGCCCGGCGGTGTCGAGCTTGAAGTCGCATACCTCGGGGAAGGCCTGGAAGTCGTCCCAGCCCGTGGACGAATGGCGCCCCGGCGGCGTCTGCACGAACCGCCGGCCCTCCGGCATGGTGACGATGTCCAGCCAGGACAACAGCCCTTCGGGCACCCGGTAGGGCGTATCCATGAGGTTGTTGCCGTGCACGGTCGCGACGCCGGTGAGCAGGGTGAGCGGCGTGATGAGGGTCGACATGTCCGACCACCCGACGACCCAGGTGGGCTCGGCGTCGCGCAGCCGCTCCCAGTCGAGGAGAGGCAGCAGGTCGATCGCGGTCTCCCCGCCCCACGGCGGCACCACGGCCCTGATCCCGGGATCGGTCAGCATCCTCATGAACTCGTCAGCACGCTCGGCGGCGGGCGCACTGACATGCCCGGCCCCGTCCATGCACTTCCCGACGACGACCTCGTACCCCCGCGACTCGACCTCACGGATCGCCACATCGAGCCGCGCGCGCAGTTCCTTCGGCACTCCACTGGACGGCGAGGTGACGCCGATGCGGTCACCGGGACGGAGGGGGTGCGGGAATCGAATAGGCATGCGGGGATTTTGGCACGGCGTTATATGGGAACGGCACCGAGTTTCCGCGCACCCCGTCCCCGTCCCCGTGCAAAGCCCCCAGGGGTGGTGCCCACGATCCGCTTGAAGTGCCGGCTCAGATGCGACTGGTCGTAGAAGCCGGCCGCAGCCGCCACCCCTCCGGGCGGCTGCCCATCGAGCAGCAGCCGCCGCGCCCGGTCCACCCGGCGGGCCGTCAGGTACTGGTGCGGGGCGATACCGAAAGCCCCGCTGAACGCCCGTACCAAGTGCGTGGGGTGGGCGTGCAGCAGCTTCGCCGCCTCGTCCAGGGTCACCCCCTGGAGCAGCCGTTCGTCGAGGAGTTCCCGCAGGCTGTGGGCCACACCGCGAGGGGGCACCCGAACATCCGTGACGAGCCGGGGCCGCAGGTGGGTGTGCAGCCGTTCACGGATGAGGGCGAGGCGGCTCTGCGCCTCCAGTTCGTCGCCTCTGTCCGCGAGCGCGCTGTGCGGCTGTCCGACGCGTTGCCGCAGCAGGGAGTCGACGAGGTCGGGTCCGTCCACGGCCGGCCCGATGTAGCTCTCGTCGAGCTGGGTCAGATCCAGATAGAGGACCCGCTTGCGGAAGCCGTCGGAGGTGGCGGGTGAGCCGTTGTGCGGTACCTGTGGCGGGAGCAGGGACACCGTGTCGCTCGGGGTTCCGCGCTCGTGGCGGTCCAGGTCGTAGCGGACCGCGCCGTCGTCGACGATGAGCAGGGTCCACACGTCGTGGACGTGCATCGGGTACGCGTGCTCGGTGAAGTGGGCGTGGAAGACCTCCACGACCCCCGGGACCTGCGGGCGCCATGCGGAAACCTGCTGCCGGGGCACCATGCGCTGCCGGGGCACCACGCGCTGCCGGGCCACCATGCAAGGAATGTACAAGACGGTGCGGCGGGGTGGTCGGCAGTCTCGGAGCATGACGACGACCGACAACGCCCCCGCACGTTTCGACACCAAGATCGCCGTACTGCTGCGCGAGGACCTGGAGACCTGGCAGCGGCTGAACGTGACCGCGTTCCTGGTCAGCGGCCTGGGCCCGGAACAGCCCGAGGTGATCGGCGAACCGTATGCCGACGCCGACGGCACCCCGTACCTGCCGATGTTCCGACAGAAGGAGACGCTGACCGCGGCGCACACCCGCGCACTGTCCCGCTCGCTGCCCCGGTCGGTGTTCACGTCCGACCTCTTCGCCACCGGCAACGACGAGGACAACCGCGCGGCGGTGCGGGCGGTGCCGAAGGATCAGCTGGATCTGGTGGGCCTCGCCGTGTACGGGCCGCGCAACGCGGTCGACAAGGTACTGAAGGGCGCCCGCATGCACCCCTGACCCGTCGGCAGCGGCCGTGCGCGGGTGCCGCCCGGCCGTGTGCGCGGGTGCCGCCCCGCCCCCTTCCCCCATGCCCCTTCCCCCATGCCCCATCCCCTATGCCCCCTTCCCCTATGCCCCCTGTTCCGGCTTCCTGAGCACCTCGACCAGCGCTGAGATGCTGTGGTCTCCGTGGCCTGCCTCGACGGCCCGCCTCACCAGGTCATGCAGCGGGGCCTGCCAGGCCACGTCGACGTTCGCCTCCCTGCCGAACTCCTCGTCGGCTGCGATTCCCGCGAGGAAGAGGTTCACAGAGGACGCGGGCTTGCTGTAATCGCCGCTGTCGATCTCCTCGGCGAAGACCGGCAGGACGGAATTGATCATCTCGAACCATTTAGCGGTGAACCGCACCAGCGAGCTTGCGTCCAGCCCTCGCGCCTGGACGGCGGCAGCGCCCTGGAAGAAGCCGACGAGTGCCGGAAGCAGCGTGCCGCCCACCGCCATCTCGTAAAGCGCGGCGAGATCCGTCTCCTCGCCGAGATGGACGGTGTCGCCGCCCATCACCTTCAGCGTCGACGCGTATTCATCGAAGACAGTCCTGTCGCCGCCGTAGTACAGCAGGGTGTCCGGTGCGCCCACAGCCGACGGCACGTTCTTGATCGCCCCGCCGAGGAACCGGGCACCGTGCCCGGTGGCCCAGTCGGCCATCTCGCGGGCGCCGGCCGGGGAGCCGCTGTTCAAGGTGACAAGGGCGCGCCCGCGCAGTGACGCGGCGGCCGGTTCCAGGGCCTGGCGGGTGTCCTCGAAGGCGGTCAGACAGGCGATGACCAGCGGGCTCGCCACCACCGCGGCCTCGACCGCCTCAGCGTGGACCGCCCCCATGGCAACAAGCGGCGCAGCCTTGCCCGGCGTACGGTTCCACACCGTCGTCGGGTGCCCGGCGCCGATGAACGCCTCTGCTAATGCCCGGCCCATCGAACCCAGCCCGATGACGGTCACGGGTGTGCGGTTGTCCCCAGCCATGCTTCGCTCCAATTCACGGTCAGACCTTCGGTATCCACGAAGATGCGATGAGGGCTTCCGTGCCGGTCCGGGATGATCGCGGCGCGGCGCACGTTGAATGCTGGGCCTTCGATGAAATTCCCTCAAGTACGTACAAATTTGTCAGGTACCCACATCTTTGTAAGTGGGAGCGCCCACCCCAGGAAACGCTCCCGGTCACAGCACCTGGCTGCGCTGCGGCCCCGTCGCGTACGCCAGAGGGGGGCGATCGACTGGGCGTCGGCTCCCTCGGCCACCCAGAGCCCGATCAGCAGCGCGGCCGTCGCCTCGACCGGCCCGGCCCGTTCGAGTCCGCCGGCGGCAAACGGTTCGCATCCCACATCCCGCACCAACTCCCTTACGGGTACGAGTGCCTCCTCCTCGTCGCCGCAGAGCGGCACGGCGAGCGGGCGGCCGCCGAAGACCGGCGGGTCCATGCGCCATTTGACCCCCTTGGGGGAGACCTTGCTGACCCCGATCGACGCGTTCGGCAGGTGGGCCTTCGAGCACGGCGACGAGGTCATGGCGGCCCGGGACACGAACGCGGACGTGCCGAATTAGCCTCCGCCGCGCAGGTCACCGGACAGGGGTATGGCTCGAAGTCCCGTTCGCATGGTGGGAGATGGGCGGCGTGCGGTACGGTCACGGAACATCACGCTCTGTGTGGACACGCACACACAGGGCGGCCCCCGGCGGTGCGCCAACACCATCCGAGGGCCTTCATCACCAGTGGAAGAAGCCACCGGAAATGCTGCGTCATGTTATCGCTCCGTCTGCGTTCTACACGAAGGCGTCGAACGAAGTCGTCCGCCATAAGCGTCTGAACAGTGACGCGAAGATCCTCGTGCTGTACGTCCAGGGTCTCCCTGGAGAGTGCACCTGTAAGCCCCTGGGTGAGCTGGCCGAGAAGCTGGAGATCAACGGGCGCGCCTACCAGAAGGCCAAGCAGCAGCTGATCGCCAACGGGTACGTGCACGAGTGGCGGAGCCAGGGTGACGGGGGCCGCTGGGTCACGCATCAGCTGATCTCGAACGAACCGCTCACGGCCGCGCAGGCGAGGGCCCTGCGGGAAGCTCCGCCCACGGCCCCGCCGCCGAGTGCACAGTTTCCGACGGTCGGTGTGCCGACCGGTCGGAGGGCCGGTGGTTATAAACCTGTAGAAGACCACAGTGATAAGACCACTCCCCACCCACCCTCCGAAGCCGAGCCGAAGCCGTCTCCGGAACCGCCGGACGCGCCCCCGGCCCCGACCGCACCCAGGGCCGCGCCCCCGTCCGCAACTGATCCGACCCCCGCACCGACCCCACCCGTGCCCCCCGCACCGACCCCACCCCAGCCCCCGGCACCGACCCCACCCCGGCCCCCGGCTGACCCGGTCCGAATGCTCCAACTGGCCCGAGCCGAACGGGTCCTGCTCTCCCTGCGCCACTCGCGCCGAGAACTGCATCTGGGGGCCCGCGAGGCCCGAGCTCTGGCGGTCGAGGCGGTCAAGTGGCTGGAACGCGGCCTCAGTGCTTCCGACTTACGGCAGGCCATGCTCGCCGAACGCCCCGAGAACGGCGTGCGTTCGGCGGTGGGCTTCCTGCGCTACCGCCTCATCCACAAACTTCCCGAGGACCCGACGCCACTCCCACCCTCCCCCTCACCCCCACCCTCACCCTCACTGCCTCCCCACGCCCGCGAGCTGATCACCTGTAAAGGCCCGGGCGAGGAGCACCTCTTCCGCCCGCTGGGCGCCGAGACGGAATGCGGCGAGTGCCGTCAGGCCGCCGCGTACGCGGCTTGGCATCGCATCCCCCCGCCGCCCGAGGGGCCTGATCCGGAGCGCATCCCGTGGCGGGACCGGTTCGCGCGGATCCAGGCGGCGGAAGGCTGACTGGGCGAGCGCGGAGGCGAAGTCCGTACGGTCTTGCGGATGCAGTGTTGCGTACAACGCGCTGGATGCTCCGCAAGGGAGCCCGCACCGGCTGTTGGGGGTGGGAGGGGGCAGGGATGGGGAGGAGTGGATCATGCCTGCCCCGACGAAAGCCGATGTCAGGACGCTTGACCACATCAAGCGCCGCCAGCGGAGCCTGGCCACCCACCGGCAGCTCCAGGCCGCCGGCCTGCACCGAAGCACGATCAAGCGCCGCTGCGAACCGGGCGGCCCCTGGCAACGGGTGCTGCCCCGGGTGACGTTGATACACGCGGGCGCGCCCGACCGGTACCAGCGCATGCTGGCGGCGGTCCTCTACGCGGCTGAACCGGACTCCGACCCCCTGTCCGGCGCGACGGCCGTGGTGACGGGGGAAGCCGCGCTGTCGCTCTACGGGGTACGCGGCACGCGCAGCGGGACGGTAGACGTACTGGTCGACGAGGCGCGAAGGATGCGGGACGTGGCGTACGTACGCATCCGCCGCACCCGCCGCCGCCCACCCAGCCTCCTCTTCGAGGGAGTGCCGTGCGCCCGCAGACCGCGCGCGGCGGCGGACTTCGTCGCCCGCGAGGCGTCCCCGGAGCGCGTACGAGCGGTCCTGGCGAACGCCGTCCAGGCAGGCCGCTGCGACCCGCGGGACCTCCTCGCCGAACTCCGGGCGGGCCATGCGCTGCGGGGTGCGCCGGTACGCGCGGCAGCGGAGGAACTCCTCGTGGGCGTCCGCTCGATCGAGGAGGGCCGCGCCCGCGACGTACTACGCGCGGCCGGAGTCCCGGACGCCCTGTGGAACCCCACGCTGCTCACGGCGGACGGCATCTTCCTGGCGGTCCCGGACGCGTACTGGCCGCGCGAGGGCGTAGCCCTGGAGGTCGACTCCGAGGAATTCCACCTGGGCGTGAACGAATACCGAGCCACCCTCCGCCGCCGCCTAAAACTGGAGGCCCACGGCGTAGAGGTGGTGAGCGTGGCCCCCGCGCTGGTACGGGACCACCCGGCGGAGGTGGTAGCCGCGATCCTGGCCAAGCTGCGACTGGGCGCGGGGCGCCGGGAGCCGATTTCGGTGGTGGTGCGGGGTTAGGGAGAGAGGCGCGAGTGGCCTACTGCCTCAGAGTCGCCACGAACTCCGCCCAGGCGCTGGTGTGTACGGAAACGCAGGCCCCTTCGGGGCGCTTCGAGTCCCGTACGCCGACGAAGGTGTCCAGGTCGGCTACCTCGACACACTCAGTTCCACTTCCACCGCTGTACGACGACTTGAACCAGTGCACGCGTTCGGTGTCCATCAAAGCTCCCCAATGACCCGATTCAGGAGCGCGGCAGACTGGTCGATATCCAACGCCTGCGCACGCAGGTACTCGAACGCCAACCTATAGCGCGCCAGTTCCTGGGGCTTCTCCATGAAGAGCCCACCGCCGATGATGTCCACGTACACGACATCGAGTTCGGGTGCTGGGCCGCCGAGAATGACGAAGCTGCCGACCGCCGCGGCGTGGGCGCCCGCTGCGAACGGCAGTATCTGAACGGTGATGTGTGGCTCGGCTGCTTGCTCGCTGAGGTGCCGCAACTGCTCGCGCATCACCCCGTGTCCACCCACCATGCGCCGGATGACTGCCTCGTCAATCACGGCCCAGATGTGCGGAGGCTCGGCGCGAGTAAGGAGCTCCTGCCGTTTCATGCGGATGTCCACCATGTGGTGGATCTCTTGGTCCGTGCATCTCATCTCTGAGGCGCGGTGCACTGCCTCCGCGTAGGCACGTGTCTGGAGGAGCCCTGGCACGTACATGCACGCGTAGTGGCCCTCGCTGACCACTTCATCTTCGAGGGTCAGCATGAGGTTCATTGATTCGGGAATCGGGTCAGCGAGTGATCGCCACCAACCCTGAATGCGCGCTCCCTTGGCCAAGTCGACCAGCGATGCACGTTCCTGGTCTGAAGCGCCGTACTCACGGCAGAGAGCATCAACGGCTGGCCACTTGACCGTGCCTTCCTTTGTCTCGTATCGACTCAACGTCGCCTTTGAGATGCCGACTCGAGCCCCCGCCTCCTCCAATGTGAGGCCTTTGCGCTCTCGGAGGCGGCGCAGATCTGCGCCGAGCTGGCGTCTACGAGTAGTTGGTCCGACTGGCATGGCCGTCCTTCGTGTTGATCCTCAGAGGGTGCATGGTGCGGAGCGCTCCGAGCAAGGCAGCGCACACCGGGGGCGCGCGCCAACGCTCGTGCTCCTGTAAGCCGTTGGTGAGAGTTCCAAAATGAGAGTTCCACTGTCACTGTATTGATGAGAGCGGACACGTTGGGTGACCGTGAGTGCTGTGGGAGTGGTGATTGAGGTGGATGAATGTTGCTTTGGTGTCGTCAGGAAGGCGTGGGATCTGCCCTTCCTGGCTGAGGCAGAAGAACTAGCCGGCCTGCGCCGAGTGATGAGGCTGCACCTGGAGCTCTGGGGCCTGCCTGGCGTGGTGCACGCTGCGCAGCTCTGCGTCACGGAACTGGCTGCGAACGTCATCAGGCACGTTGGGCCTGGCACGCCGACGTGTCTGACGGTTGCAATGAACGGCAGCCACCTCCGAATCGAGATGAGCGACCCTGACACGCGCGCACTACCCACCCTCATTGAGGCAGCCGACATGGCCGAGGAGGGGCGAGGGCTCGCCCTTGTAGATGGCGTTTCCGAGCGGTGGGGCGTCATCCTTCGCGGCGACTCCAAGGTCACCTGGTGTGAACTGGCTACTGGCCTTCTCTCGCCTGTGGGTCATGTGGGTGGACCGCGTGTGGCGAAGGCGGAAGCAGTCCTGGGTCTTGTCCAGTTGAGGGCTGAGTCGGAGGCCGATGCCTACGCGCCTGGTCGGCTGAGTGCGGTAAGGGCGGAGGAGGCTGCAATCGGCCTCATCACTGATCTCCTTCACTGGCTACGAGCTCACGGGTGTGACCCAGATGAGGCGCTGGATCGCGCACAAACTCACTTCGAGGCCGAGTTGGCCGAAGTCGGCTGAATTGATTTCAGTCAGGTTCCGACGGCTTTCGGCCGCACGTGTCAGCTGGCCGTACATGTTGATCAAGTTCGCTATCCCTGGCGGCAGCATGTCCGCATGGCTGCATACAGAGCGACCTTCGGACATGTGAACGACGTTCTCCCCGGTACTCAGTTCGAGTCACGACGAGCTGTCAAGGATGCCCAGCTTCACAAGGAGAGTGAGGCGGGCATCTCGTGGGGCCGCGACGAGCAGGATGAGCGGGCAGCTGACGCGATCGTCCTCAACAACGGCTACGAGGACGATGTGGATGGCTGGGACGAGATCACGTACACGGGGGCTGGCGGGCAAACCCGGAACTCCAGCCGACAGACGTCAGACCAGACCTGGGAGAATAAGGGAAATGCGAGTCTCCGGCGGAGTCGAATCAAGGGGAACTGCGTTCGTGTCATTCGAGGCAGCGAGGGTGAGCCGGGCTACTCGCCGGCCTCGGGCTATCGCTATGACGGCTTGTACGAGGTTGTAGCCGACTGGTCAGAGGTAGGCAGGGCTGGGTTCCAGATCTGCCGGTTCACGCTGCGCCGCCTCCCGGCCGCGCGGCAGGAACTCACCTCAATCGAACAGCAGGTCCAAGACATGCTCGATCGACGAGGGCAGGGATCGACCGACGATCGGGGCGAAGATGACACCGCTCCTACGAGGCGGACTACAACGGTCGAGCGCATCGTTCGCGACACCGCAGTCGTCCGACGCGTGAAGCGATGGCACGGATTCGCATGCCAGGTGTGTGGTCTCGCCCTGACTATTGGCGCTGACGGCAGAAGCTATGCAGAGGGTGCACATATACACGCCCTCGGCGGGGTAGACGGCGGGCCGGATGTGGATGGCAACGTCTTGTGTCTATGCCCCAATTGCCATGTGCAATTGGATCGAGGAGCCATCTACTTGACTGATGACCTGCACGTAGTGAACCGATTTGCCGCGGAGGGAACCCCACGGCGCGTGCCTCTGCGGACTGTGGCACAGCACCGCATAGAGGAACGATTCATACGGGCCCATCGCCGCTTCTGGCGGATACAGGGACTGACTCTCGATTCTTAGCCGGCGGCGATGGCGGAGTAGGTCAGCACATCCGCAGGGATCTCATGGCGAAGTTTCCAGACGATGCCCATGGGCTTGCTGCCCTTGTGCTTCACGTACTCGGCTGGGCCAAGCAGCATCCACGGCTGGGGGCCACCGATGTCCGTCTTCTTGTAGCGGCGGACGAAGAGGAGAACGTGGGAGTCCTTCTCCTTGTGGGTCTGGTAGCGGACGCCGGTGGGGGAGGTCTCAGACGTTTGGTTCTGAGACTCCCAGTGGAACAGCGAGTCGTTGAGGGCGTAATCCTTGTAGCGAGTCTCTGGAGAGAAGTCCTTCTCATCCTTTTCGAGGGTGATGAGCAGGGCGTCGGTTTGGATGTTCTCGCACCACTTCACGCCCTCCCGGAAGTGCCCAGGCATGAAGCTGTCCACGGTGGACTGACCCAGGGCGGGGAGGATTTCTTCCCTGCTATACGAGGCGTGGACCGTCAGCGGCAAGCCGGCGTGTGTGCCGAGTAGCGGGACGGGGACATGGTCCGCCTGGTCCAGGACATGGGCGAGGGCTTGGCGTAGTTCGTCTCGGAAGGCTTGTTGTGGGCGGAGGGTGTCGAAACCGGCCTGGTAGCTGGTGAAGGTTCCTCCCAGCGGCCACAGAGAGAAGAAGAACATCCGGGCGTATGCCTGATCTTGGCTGCCGAGCTCTTCGTACGTCGGGGCGTCGTCGGCGACGAGTTTCGCGTACGCGGTGGCGCGCAGCGGATCATCCACGTGCAGGAAGGCTGATACGCGCTTGAGCAGAGCCTCCTCGCCTTCGGGGCCCTTCGCATTGAGGAGCTTTGCGCGACGGAGCAGTCCCGTCCAGGAGTTCCCGTTGCCTCGGTAGAGCTCCTTGAGCTCTCGGCCGCTCTCCCGCAGATAGTCGGCGAGGAGCGGCTCGGCGTAAGACGCCACCTCGCGGGCAAGCTGAGTGACGTTGACCCCGATCTGGTTGCGAATGTTGTCGATGATCAATTCCTTGGCCTTTGTCTCAAGGATGATCTGGCAACCAGAGGGCAACTGAGGGAAGTCGTGCTCGACGCTCGCGAGGAGTCGATTTCGCGTCAGGTTGGTGAGGGCATGGAACTGGTCCTCGAAGCGGAATTCCTTGCGGTGCTGCCCGATGAAGTCCAGGACGGTGAGGACAGCTTTTCCTTCGGTTCGACGCAGGCCGCGGCCCAGCTGCTGCAGGAATACTGTGGCGCTGGAGGTCGGGCGGAGCAGGAGCAGAGTGTCGACGTCGGGGATGTCTAGGCCCTCGTTGAAGAGGTCGACCGAGAAGATGACCTGGAGTGCACCTGTTCTCAGCTCATCCAGCGCTGCCTTACGGACCTCCCTGGGGCTCTCTCCGGAGAGTGCAACAGCGGCGAGGCCCGCCTGGCGGAAGAAGTCGGCCATGAAGTGTGCGTGTGCGACGGAGACGCAGAACCCCAAGGCCCGCATGGCGCCCGGATCAGCGATCTTGTCCTTCACGGCCTGAACGACGAGCCTGGCGCGAGCATCGTTGCCTGTGAAGAGATTGCTGAGGGCCGTTGAGTCGTATGCTCCGCGCTTCCATGTGACGGCACTCATGTCGGTGTTGTCGGTGATGCCGAAGTAGTGGAACGGGCTGAGGAGGTCGTTCTCCAGGGCCTCCCACAGTCGCATCTCGGCGGCGATCCGGCCGTCGAAGAACTCATCCTGAATGTTCAGACCATCCATGCGCTCGGGAGTGGCCGTGAGGCCGAGAAGCTCCAGCGGAGTGAAGTGGTCCAAGAGCCTGCGGTAGGTGGGCGACGTTCCGTGGTGGAACTCGTCGATCACGATCACATCGAAGTGGTCTGGAGCGAAGCGTTCCAGTGCGCGCGGGTTGAGGGACTGGACGCTCGCAAATACGTGGTTCCAGTTGTCGGGAATCTCTCCAGTGAAGAACAGCTCACCGAAGTTCGCGTCGATCAGGACATTCTGGTAAACGCGTAGGGACTGTTCGAGGATCTCCTTGCGGTGAGCCACGAACAGGAGGCGGGGATCGCGGCCGAGCTGCTGCCGTAGGCGCTTGTAGTCCAGCGCGGCCATCACGGTCTTGCCAGTGCCTGTCGCAGCAACCAGAAGATTGCGGTGCCGATCGTGCACAGTGCGCTCGACTTCTAGACGCTCGAGCATGTCGCGCTGATGGGGGTAGGGGCGGACTTCCAGACCGGAGAGCGTAATGCTGTTTCGGACTTGGTTGCTGGTGCCGCTTGCGTGTGACAGCGCTTCGTCGAGCCGCTGAGCATCACGGTCTGGGTCGTATGCCTCGAAGGCTTGTTCGCTCCAGTAGGCGTCGAACGTTGCCTCGAACTTGCGTAGGACGGAGGGTGTCGCGACGGACGACAACCGTACGTTCCATTCGAGGCCGTCGAGGAGTGCTGCCTTGGACAGGTTGGAGCTGCCTACGTACGCCGTGTCGAAGCCACTGTCCCGGCGGAAGAGCCATGCCTTGGCATGGAGGCGGGTGGAGCGAAGCTCGTAGTTGACCTTCACCTCGGCGCCGAAGTCCTGAACCAACCGGTCCAATGCGCGACGTTCTGTGGCGCCAATGTAGGTCGTTGTGAGCACGCGAATAGGGACGCCGCGCTCCCGTGCGGACGCTAGCGACTGCTCAAGGACGCGCAGCCCGTGCCACTTCACGAACGCGCAGAGGAGATCAACGCGGTCGGCAGTAGCCAACTCGGCGCGAAGCTCGAAACCGAGGCTTGGATCTTCAGGTGAGTTGGTGATGAGCGCGGTGTCGGAGAGCGGAGTGGCAGGGCGAATCGCGTAGACGCCAGGAGCCTCTTGCTCCGCCACTGCGAGCAGTTGGCGCGGGCCATCGACGACGAGGTCTACCCACTGGGTCGCGCCCTCGATGGTATTCAGGGACTCCAAGATGTGGTTGGCGGCCAGGACCTGTTCCGCAGGTGAGAGGCGCTGAAGGACCTGCCGCACGGTGTTGCCAATGTGCCGGGACAGCACATGCGGGGTGGACTCCTGTCCGACGATCGCGTCGATGGAGCGCCAGCCAGTGGCATCGAACTCTTTCAATCGCTCTTCGAGCCGATGAGTGATGAGCGTTTCGTACAGCCCAGCAACTGGCGCCGCATCTGCGAAATCGTTGGGCATGGCCGAGTCCCCTCATCTCGTCACGTCGTTACGTGAGCAGTTGTATCAAGGGGTACTGACAGGAGCGCGGCTGCGATGCACCTTCAGGGGCAGACCAGATGGCGGCAACCTGGTGCCGCGTTGCCCCTGCACAGTCCCGAGCGCTGTCGTCAAAGCGGTGCTCTCTGTCAACTCCCGTGAAATAATGGCACGTTCAGGGACGGGATGTTCCAGGTCGCTTCAGGGTGACGGCAATGGCGCCGATAGGGGCAAGTGGATGACGGACGGGGCGGACGTGGGTGGGTCGGTGTCGGGGGAAGGGGCCGGGACTGTCGAGTTGCGGATCGGGGTCAGTGGGACGCACACGCGGCGTGATGATCTCGGCGCGCTGCATACCTGGCTGCTGAGTGCGCCCGACCTCGAAGAGGTGCGTGAAGCGCAACAGTTGGACGTCGGGCGGAAGGTCTCGGAGCACCAGACCGACCGGATGAGCGGTGAGCTGATCCAGGACATCGTCCTCGTGGTGTCCGTCGAGGTGGCTCGTAACGTCATCGACAAGGTGTGGCGGTCCGTGGAGACCTGGATTCGTAACCGGCGCCGGTTCGCCGACCCCGAGGAGACCCCCCGCGTCACCCTCGACGCGCCCACCACCGGGCCCGGGGCCGGGCTGGGGCGTGACACCGACCGGGAGGTCGGGGATGGGGACGGGGACGGGGAAAGGGGCGGTGGGGGCCGTGGGGAAGGTGGCGGGGGCCCGCGGCGTGGTGGCGACGAGGCCGGGGAGGTCTAGGCGTCGTGCCGCCGTACAGTGCGCGCGGCGACGAGGGCAGGGGTAAGCGGCATCGTGCGGTGATCGTCGGTGTCGAGCCCTACAGCGGGGACCGGAACGACCTTCCCGCCGTCCGGAGCAACCTCCGGCTGATGGCCGAGGCGCTGACCGCCGAGGGCACCGGTGTGCTCGATCCCGCGGATGTTGTCCTGGTTCCGGGGAACGATGGGCCCCGTGCCGTCGATCCGCTCCAGGTGCGTGCCGCGCTCAGCGCCGCCCGTGACGAGGTCGACGGGCTGCTCGTCGTCTACTTCGCGGGGCACGGCATCGTGCGTCCCGACGGCAGCGACCTGCATCTGCTGTTCACCCCCTCGCGGGTGACGCGGGACCGGCAGCACCCCTTCGTGGACGCGCTGTCCTGGCGCGACGATGTGATGCCTGAGCTCGCCCAGGCACGTGCGGACTGGGTCGTGGCGATCCTCGACTGCTGTTTCGCGGGCAACGCGCTGTACGCGTTCAATCCGGCCGTCGGGCAGAACTTCGCCCTGCTGACCGCGGCGGAACCGGGCGTGGAGATCCCGCCCGGCGACCCCTCGGTCGGTACGGAGTTCACCGTCCGGCTGCACCGGCTGCTGACCGGGCGTGGGGCGGCTGATGAGCCGGCCACGTTCACTCGGCTCGTCACCGAGATACGGGAGGCCATGGCGCCCCTCAAGGCCGTCGACGGGCACCGGTGGATTCCCGATGAGCGGCGGCACGGGGACGATGTGCTGCTCGCCTGTCCGGGGGGTGGGGGGAGTGGTCTGCTGTTCACAGACGACGGGGCAGATGAGGGGGAAGGGGTAGGTGGTCGGGACGGTGTGGGGAGTGCGGGGCCGTCTGGTGTGCTCCCCTCCGGCGGAGGGCAGCGCTGGTTACGGCAGCCCCGTCGTTGGCTTCGGGTGCCGGGCTCCGGTCCTGTACGCCGTTGGATGCGACGCTCGCCGCGTGGGCGGATGGGTGTTCTCGTTCTTGCGGGCGTTGTCGCCGTCGCCGGGGTCGGTACGTGGTTGTTCGGGGATCTGCCGGGCGGGGCGCCCCGCGTCTGCCCGCCCGCCATGGAACTGCGTGTGCTGACCGATCCCGACCTGCGGTCCACCGTCGAGAAGGCGGCGGACGCCTACATGGAGCGCGGGAACGGCTGCCGGTCCGTCGGGATCACCACGTACGACGCCAAGGCCACCGACGCCGTGGCCGCCTTCCGGGCCTCGTCCCTCTGGCAGGACCCTCCCGCCACCTGCCCCGCGACCGGTGACTGTCTGCGGCCCCAGCGCGATGTGGGCGCGCAGCCGGACATCTGGATTCCGGCGGCCGGGAGCGCCTGGCGCCGGGTGATGGACGGTGCGGAGGAGGCGGAGGAGGCGGGGGCGGAGAGCGAGGGAGGGAGTGCCGCTGCTTCGGGCGGCAGTGACGGTTCCCAAAGGGGTGCTGGAGTGGACGTCGGGGAACGCGTTGTGAGTTTTGAGTCCCTGGGGTCCGTCGCCTATACGCCGATGGTCCTCGCCGTGCCCGTCAGCATGCCCCTGGCCGATGCCGCGCGGACCGGCAATCCGCTCGGTTCGATCATCTCCGCGCTGCGTGACACGCAGCAGCCGGAACGTCCCGCCTCCGTGCTGCGGCCCGACCCCGAAGGTACCGACGGGGCTCTGCTGGCCACCGAGGCGCTGTACGCCTCACCGGATTCCGGGCAGGCGTCGTCCCTCGAACAGAGCATGGTCCAGGCGCTGCGGCCGATGCCCGGCACCGCCAGGGAGCTGATGTGCGCGCTGGCCGACGGCTCCCGCAACGACCTGGAGGACACCGCCGCCGTCCTCGTACCGGAACAGACCATGGCCCAGTTCAATCTGTTGCCCAGTGACCTCGGCCGCCCGGCCTGCGCGAGCGAGACCCTGGCCACACGCACCGCCCACTACCCCTCCGACGTACCGGTGCTGGATCTGCCGTTCCTCCGCGTCACCTGGGACCAAGCGGGTGGGGACGCCGACGCGCGCAGGACGGAGGTGCAGCGCTTCCACAAGTGGCTGGTCGAGGCGCCGGAGGCGCAGAAGCTCTTCACGCAGGACGGGTTCCGCGGCGTGAAGGACGGCAAGCCCGCACCGCCCGACGCGAACTCGCCGCTCGCGACGGATCTCAACAAGACAGCCGTACGCGAATCGATTCCGCCGACGGGTGAGAGCAGGTCCACCGCCGCCTCGCTCGGCGAGACCCTGCGCCGCTACCGGCAGGCGCTCGGTCCCGGCCGGGTGCTGTATCTCCTGGACAACTCGACCTCGATGGCAGACAAACGGCTCTGGGACGGCTCCGGGCGCGCCAAGGAGCTGGTGACCCGGTCGATGAGTTCGCTGGGTGCGGGCGACGCCTACGGGGTGTGGTCGGTCGCTTCCAAGAAGGGTTCCAAGGAGGGTTCCGAGAAGGATTCCGAGAAGGGCGGGGACGTGGTCGCGTTCGGGCCGCACACCCGTACCGCCGCGCAGAAAGCCGTGGCCGCGGCCCCGACCGCCGACGTCGACGCGCGCATCGTCGACGGGCTCCGCGAGGGGCTCGGCACGCTGCGCGGCGGGCCCGCCGAGGACGATCCGCCGCGGCTCCTCGTCCTGGTCACCGACGACGAGGATTCCGCGGACATCGGGAAGCAGGAGGTGGCGGAGCTGGTCGCCGATGCCGAACGGGCCCCGCTGGTACGGGTCGTGGTGGTGTCGCTGCGCAGTGGTGGCTGTTCGTCCGGCCGGCTCAACGCGACGATCACGGAGGCGACCGGCGGGCGCTGTCTCGACCTGTCGGACGACATCGCGACCGAGCTGACCGCCGAGGTCGCCAAGACCGGTACGGGGGATGCGGAATGACCATGCGAGGGAGTCGAGGGCCCCGTCGTGTCCTTCTCGGCGTCGCGTTCGGCTGTCTGCTCGCCGTTTCCTCCGCCGCCTGTTCGGGCGGGCCCGACGGTACGCCCCAGCCGGACCAGGACGACAAGGAAGCCGCCCAGGGGCCGATCGTCGTCGCCAGCGGGCTCGATGTCACCGGGTCCGGCGGTGTGCGGCAGCAGCTCATAGAGGAGTGGAACCGGCGGCACGCGGGATCCGAGGCCCAGCGGGCCTCGCAGGCCAAGCTCGTCGAACTGCCCGGCGGCGCCGACCAGCAGCGCAGCCAGCTGCTCGGCGCGCTGCAGTCCGGGAGCGCCGGCTACGACGTGGTGAACCTCGACATCACCTGGATCCCCGAGTTCGCCGAGGCCGGGCTGATCCGTGCGATGCCCGAGGACGAACCCGTCGACCTCGACTTCATCAAGCGGGTCGACCAGACCACCCTCTGGAAGGGCCGTTCCTACGCCCGGGCCTTCAACACCGACGTCGGCCTCCTCTACTACCGCCCCGACCTGCTGGAGAAAGCCGGAATCCAGAAGAGCCGCCAGCCCACCCTCAACTGGAACTGGGACTCACTCAACGCCTCCATCAAGACGCTCGCGCTCAGCCCGGACCGGGGCGACGACCAGGCAGGCTGGACCACGCAGCTCAAGCAGTACGAGGGGCTCACCGTCAACGCCGTCGAGGCGTTCGCCAGCGTGGACGTCGAACTCGCCGACGAGGAAGGCACGTACGTGGCGACCGAGGCGGAGCTCAAGAAGGGTCTCGACGAGCTCCTCGAACGGGCCCACCACGAGCGGATACTGCCCAGCGCCGTCTCGTCGGACGAGCCGGCGACGCTGGCCGATTTCGCGGCCGGACGGGTCGCCTTCGTACGCCACTGGCCCTATGTGTACGGCGCGTTGAGCGGTCTGCTGCCGCCCGAGGCGTACTCCGTGAACCGGCTGCCCGGTAAATCCGTGCTCGGCGGGCAGAACCTCGCCGTCACCGCCGATTCGCCGCGCGCCGGGAAGGCCCGCGAACTCATCGCGTTCCTGACCTCGCAGGAGAGCGAACGCTGTCTGCTCGACGCGGGCTTCGCCGCCACCCGGGCCTCCGCGTACAACGGGGATTCCAAGCCCTGCTGGCCCCGCGTCGCCGCCGCGCTCCGCCCGGCAGGCGGCTCGCCGGGTGCCGCCACCGGAGGGCCGTCGTCCGCGCCGCCCTCCCCGGCGGGGGAGGGCGGCGCCAAGGGCCAGGGGGCGCAGGCGCGGGTCGCGTACACCTGGACTCTGAGCGAGGCGCTCAAAGACGCGGTGCAGCGGCCCCGTACGCCGTACTACGGGGCCTTCACCCAGGTGTTGCAGTCGTACGTGCACGACCTGCTGACCGCCGAATCACCGGACAGCGACAAGGTCGCCGCCGAACTGCACGACGCCCTGCGGGATGCCTTCGAAGGGCGGTGAGGCCCGGGGTGCCCCTTGCCCTACGCCACTCCGTGGCACGCCCGGTACGCCCGCTCCGAACCGCACCAGCACGCCGCACTCCGTGCCGGGGGCCACGGGATCGCGCGGCCCCGGGCGGCGAGGGTCGTGGCGTACTGGGGGAGCAGGTTCGTATCGGCCGGGGACGCGGCCTCCGAGGCGGCGAACGCCTCGTACGAGGGGACCGTGCCCGCGACGATGCCGAGGTTCGGCGTGCCCCCCGCGTGCAGGTCGCGCAGCGCGGCCTCCAGACGGGCCAGGTGCTCGGTGTGGGTGGTGTACTCCTCGGCCAGTGCCGGGTAGGCGCCGAGCAGTTCGGTCAGCTCGGCCTCCGGCCAGTGCAGGACCGCCACCGGGAACGGGCGCGACAACGCCGCCCGGTAGGTGCCCAGTTCGGCGCGGAGGCGGGTGATCTCGGCCTTCAGCTCGCCCGGGTCCGACGATCCGAGTGACCACAGACGCTTCGGGTCGTGGAGTTCGTCGAGCGGTACGTTCGCCGTGCTGAGGGCGTCGGCCAGTTCGTCCCAGGCGTCGTGGTCGTGGCCCATCAGCCTGCGTACGCGATGGCGGCCGGTCAGCAAGGACTGCGTGGCGTACGGGACTTCCTCGCCCGGTGCCAGGAGCAGCGTCAGCGCGGTCTGGAGGAAGTCGTGGGCCGCCTCCAGCTCGTCGTGGGCTTCCAGGGTTCCGGCGACGATCTCCCACGGGGCCGCCTGGAGCGGGCCCGCGACGCGGATTCCGTCGATGATCGCGCGGGCCTCGGCCTCGTGTCCGTACTCCCACAGGTTGGCCGCCTTGAGGGCTTTGACCAGATGCGGGTTGCCGGTGTCGGAGGCGGGTGCGCTGAGCAGTTCGTCGTAGAGGGTGGTGGCGCGGGCGCGGTCACCGGCGAGTTCCAGATGGGCCGCGGCCTGGAGGATCAGCGGCTCGTGGTCCTCGGGGTACTGCGCCGCGGTGCGCAGCAGGCGCTCGGCTTCGGTGATGTGGTCGGCAGGCGTGTCGGGGCGCATGAACCACACGGTACTGCCGTACGGGTGCTTGGGGAGAGAGCCCGCGGGTGGCGTGGGTGACGACACATGTCTGGTGGGTTACGGGGATTCCCCCTATCGTGCGGGCCGTGCGCGAGCGGATACCTGTGGTGGTGCAGCGGAACTCGCCAGGCCGGCGGGCCGCTGTGCGCGGCCTGTGGACGGGTGCCGAGCTGGTGGTGACGCTCGGCGTCGTGCTGCTGCTCCTCGTCGCGCATCAGCTGTGGTGGACCAACCGGCAGGCCCGTGAGGGCGCGGAGCGCGAGGTGCAGGCCCTGCAGCGGGACTGGGGGCAGGGGGCCGCGCCGGAAGTGCCGGAAGCGCCGGATGTGCCCGGTGCCGCCGACGCCGGATCGCCGGACGGCGTGGCGGGCGGCGGAGGCGGACAAGAGGGGGAACAGCGCGAAGAAGGGGAGGAGGCGGGGCGTCCTGGTCCCGCGCGTGCGGCTCCCCGCTGGGACCAGGCCTACGCCGTCATGCGCATCCCCCGGCTGGGCCTCACCGCACCCGTCGCCCAGGGCATCAGCAAGCGCGGCGTCCTCGACAAGGGGTACGTCGGCCACTACCCGCGCACCGCGCAGCCGGGGCAGGCGGGCAATTTCGCCGTCGCGGGACACCGCAACACCCACGGCGAGCCCTTCCGCCGCATCGACCGGCTGCGGCGCGGTGACCGGATCACCGTCGAGACCCGGGACGCCGTCTACACGTACACCGTCGACAAGAGCCTCGCGCAGACGTCGCCATCCGACAGCGGCGTCATCGCCGCCGTGCCGCGCAGCAATGTGCGCACCTCCGTCGGGTACAGCGCGCCGGGGTACTACCTGACGCTGACCACCTGCACGCCCGAGTTCACCTCCCGGTACCGGCTGATCGTGTGGGGCAAGCTGACCGCGATGCGTCCGAGTTGAAGCTCTCTCCCCTGTGAACGGGGGAGATTCCCGCCTACCTTGCGATGGCAGGTTTGACGCCGTGCGAAGCGCGCCTGACGACTGCCCTCCCGGCAGCCGGATCGAGCGCGTGGCCCGACCGGTATCGGTGAAGCACGGTGCACGCGGTCGCCGTGGTCTGCGTGCTCGTTTTCACCGGGAACGACCCCGTGTGGGGTGTGAACGCGGGGCTCGTGGCGCTAGCGGCGAATCTGGCGGTGGCGCTGGTGGTGACGTTCGCGGGGGCGCGGGACGCGGACGAGCGGCCGGACGCGGAGGTGCTGGCGCGCTAGGGCCTGTCCGGCGGATCAGGGCCGGACAGGCCCTAGGCGCGTGAGTGTCCCAGTTGCCCAACGCGTGAGCGCCCAGCACGTGTTGCGTCTTAATGAAAGACGAAAGAAAAGTCCGGTCGGGGTTATTGACCGTGTGAACGGGGGCGGGCAAGGTTCCGGAGAGCGCTCTCCCATTCAGTCTTGTTTTCAAGGAGACCCCCCATGCCCGCACATGGCATACGTGTGGCCGCACCACCCCCCGGAACCGTTCGCCGAGGCATCGCAGGCACCGTCATCGGCGCCCTGGTCGGCACCCTTCTCGTCCTCCTCCCCGCCTCCGCCGCCCAGGCGGCGCCCGTGCTCCTGTCCCAGGGCAAGGCGGTGACGGCGTCGAGCGAGGAGAACTACGGCACCCTCGCCGCCTCCGCCGTCGACGGCAACGGCGCCACCCGCTGGTCGAGCGCCGCCTCCGACCCGCAGTGGCTCCGCGTCGACCTCGGCGCGACCACCCAGGTCAGCCAGGTCGTCCTGGACTGGGAGACGGCGTACGGCAAGGGCTACCGCATCGAGCTCTCCACCAACGGCACCGACTGGTCGACCGCCTACCAGACCACCACGGGCGACGGCGGCACGGACACCGTCAGCATCACGGGCGAGGCCCGCTACATCCGGATGCACGGCACCGCGCGCGCCACCCAGTACGGCTACTCGCTCTGGGAGTTCAAGGTGTACGGGGAGACAGGCACCGGCGGCCCGCAGCTGCCCGGTGGCGGTGACCTCGGCCCCAACGTGCACGTCTTCGACCCGTCGACCCCCGGCATCCAGGCCAAGCTGGACGAGGTGTTCCAGCAGCAGGAGTCGGCGCAGTTCGGCAGCGGCCGGCACCAGTTCCTCTTCAAGCCGGGCACGTACAACAACCTCAACGCCCAGATCGGCTTCTACACCTCGGTCTCCGGCCTCGGCCTCAAGCCCGACGACACCACCATCAACGGTGACGTGACCGTCGACGCCGGCTGGTTCAACGGCAACGCCACCCAGAACTTCTGGCGTTCGGCGGAGAACCTGGCCCTCAACCCGGTCAGCGGCACCAACCGCTGGGCCGTCTCGCAGGCCGCCTCCTTCCGCCGCATGCACGTCAAGGGCGGGCTCAACCTCGCGCCGAACGGCTACGGCTGGGCCTCCGGCGGCTACATCGCCGACTCCAAGATCGACGGCCAGATCGGCAACTACTCGCAGCAGCAGTGGTACACCCGCGAAAGCTCGATCGGCGGCTGGTCCAACGGCGTCTGGAACCAGACCTTCTCCGGCGTCGAGGGCGCCCCGGCGACCGGCTTCCCGAACCCGACGTACACGACACTCGACACGACGCCGATCTCCCGCGAGAAGCCGTTCCTGTACCTCGACGGCTCCACGTACAAGGTGTTCGTCCCCGCCAAGCGCACCAACGCCCGCGGAGTCTCCTGGAACGGCACCCCGCAGGGCACCTCGATCGGCCTCGACAAGTTCTACGTCGTCAAGCCCGGCGCGACCGCCGCCACCATCAACCAGGCGCTGGCCCAGGGCCTGCACCTGCTCTTCACCCCCGGCGTCTACCACGTCGACCGGACCATCAACGTGGACCGTGCCGACACGGTCGTCCTCGGTCTCGGCCTGGCGACGATCATCCCCGACGGCGGGGTGACCGCGATGAAGGTCGCCGACGTCGACGGAGTGAAGCTCGCCGGATTCCTCATCGACGCCGGACCCGTCAACTCCCCGACCCTGCTTGAGCTCGGCCCGCAGAACTCCTCCGCCGACCACGCCGCCAACCCCACCAGCGTCCAGGACGTCTACGTCCGCGTCGGCGGCGCGGGCGCCGGCAAGGCCACCACGTCGATCGTCGTCAACAGCGACGACGCGATCATCGACCACACCTGGGTCTGGCGCGCCGACCACGGTGAGGGCGTCGGCTGGGAGACCAACCGCGCCGACTACGGGGTGCGGGTGTACGGCGACGACGTGCTGGCCACCGGCCTGTTCGTCGAGCACTTCAACAAGTACGACGTCGAGTGGTACGGCGAGCGCGGCCGGACGATCTTCTACCAGAACGAGAAGGCGTACGACGCGCCCAACCAGGCCGCCATCCAGAACGGCGACACCAAGGGGTACGCGGCCTACCGCGTCGACGACTCGGTGGACGTCCACGAGGGCTGGGGCATGGGCAGCTACTGCAACTACAACGTCGACCCGAACATCAGGCAGGACCACGGCTTCAAGGCCCCGGTCAAGCCCGGCGTGAAGTTCCACAGCCTGCTCGTCGTCTCCCTCGGCGGGATGGGCCACTACAACCACGTCATCAACAACACCGGGGCGTCGACGGTCCCGGCCGGCACGACCACGGTGCCGTCCAACCTCGTCTCCTTCCCCTGATTCCCGGGTGGCTGCCCTCGGCGCAGGCCGGGGCGGCCACCCTTCCCCCCACCCCACCCCCCAGGAGCCGCCATGCCCTCCCGTTCTCGCCCCCTGCGCAGACCCGCTCTCACCCTCACTCTCGCCGCCCTGCTCGCCACCTCCCTGACCGTCGTCGCCCAGCCCTCCACGGCACAGGCCGCCGACCCGCTCCTCTCCCAGGGCAAGCCCGTCTCCGCCTCCTCCAGCGAGGGCGACGGATACTCCGCCGCGCTCGCCGTCGACGGCGACCTCACCGGCACCCGCTGGGCCAGCCAGTGGTCCGACGCCCAGTGGATCCGGGTCGACCTGGGCAAGAAGGCCAACCTCAGCCGTGTCGTGCTCAGCTGGGAGGGCGCCTACGGCAAGGCGTACGAGATCCAGGTCTCCGACAACGGCACCGACTGGACCACCGCCAAGAAGGTCACCGACTCCGACGGCGGCACCGACGACCTCGCCCTCACCGGCTCCGGCCGCTACGTCCGGATGCTCGGCACCACCCGCGCGGGCGGCTACGGCTACTCGCTCTGGGAGTTCCAGGTCTACGGCGCCTACGGCGACTCCCCGCCCCCCGTCAGCGGCGGGGCGGTCGAGGTCACCGGAAGCCAGGGGGCGTGGCAGCTCACCGTCGGCGGACAGCCGTACACCGTCAAGGGGCTGACCTGGGGGCCGTCCGTCGCGGACGCCCCGAAGTACCTGCCGGACGTGAAGTCCATGGGCGTCAACACGATCCGCACCTGGGGCACCGACGGCTCCACCAAGCCGCTGCTGGACACCGCAGCGGCGAACGGCCTCCGTGTCGTCAACGGCTTCTGGCTCCAGCCCGGCGGCGGCCCCGGATCGGGCGGCTGCGTCAACTACGTCACCGACACGACGTACAAGAACACGATGCTCACCGAGTTCGCCAAGTGGGTGGACACGTACAAGAGCCATCCCGCCACGCTGATGTGGAACGTCGGCAACGAGTCGGTCCTCGGGCTCCAGAACTGCTACAGCGGTACGGAGCTGGAGGCGCAGCGCAACGCGTACACGTCCTTCGTCAACGACGTCGCGAAGAAGATCCACACCATCGACCCGGACCACCCGGTCACCTCGACCGACGCCTGGACCGGGGCCTGGCCCTACTACAAGCGCAACGCTCCGGACCTCGACCTGTACTCGATGAACTCCTACGGGGACATCTGCGGAGTGCGGCAGGACTGGATCGACGGCGGTTACACCAAGCCCTACCTGATCACCGAGGCCGGTCCGGCCGGTGAGTGGGAGGTGCCGGACGACGCGAACGGCGTTCCCGACGAGCAGACCGACGTACAGAAGGCCGAGGGGTACACCAAGGCGTGGGGCTGCGTCACCGGCCACCAGGGCGTCGCCCTGGGTGCCACGCTCTTCCACTACGGGACCGAGCACGACTTCGGCGGCGTCTGGTTCAACCTGCTGCCCGACGGGCTGAAGCGGCTGTCGTACTACGCCGTCAAGAAGGCGTACGCCGGATCGACGGCCGGTGACAACACCCCGCCGGTGATCACGAACATGAGCGTCTCGCCGGCCTCGGCCGCCCCGGCGGGCGGGGAGTTCACCGTGCGCGCCGACATCCGTGACCCGGACGGCGACCAGGTCGCGAACAAGATCTTCCTGAGCGGCAACTACGCCAACGGCGACAAGCGGCTGGTCGAGGCCCAGTGGCGGTCGACGGGCAACGGGACCTTCGCCGTGACGGCGCCGGAGAAGCTCGGTGTGTGGAAGGTGTACATCCAGGCCGAGGACGGACGCGGGAACGCCGGGATCGAGACCAAGTCGGTCAAGGTCGTCGCACCTCCCGTCGCCGGTACGAACGTGGCACTGAACAAGCCCACCACCGCCTCGTCCGCGCAGGCATCGTACGGGGACTGCCCGTGCCCGGCCACCAACGCGACGGACGGCAGGGCCGACACCCGCTGGGCCAGCGACTGGAGCGATCCGCAGTGGATCCAGGTCGACCTGGGCGGGCCCACGGCCGTCCGCAAGCTCCAGCTGGTCTGGAACCCCGCGTACGCCAAGTCCTACGAGGTCCAGGTCTCGAACGACGGCACCAACTGGCAGTCCGTCCACACCACCACCACGGGCAACGGGGACATCGACACGATCGACGTCTCCGCGACCGCCAGCCATGTGCGCCTCCAGCTGACGGCGCGCGGCACCGGCTGGGGCTACTCCCTCCACGAGTTCGGCGTCTACAGCTGACAGCGCCCGCACCAGCCCCCAACCCCCACCGAAAGGGCAGGAGAACCATGAGATTACGTACGAAACGGCTCCCCGCACTCCTCCTCGGCACCGCGCTCGTCGCCGGTGTCCTGGGCATCGGGACCATCGCGACCGCCGCCGATCCGGCCGCATCCGGCTCCCGTACGAGCACGACGGCCGCGGTCCACACCGGGCACACCATGGCGGTGTCCACCCAGGCATCGGGTGACGACGCCGACGGGGACGGCTACATACCGGCCGTGCCCCAGGTCACCGGCGTGACACCGTCCACGGCCAACCCGCCGCCGCGCTACTTCCACGAGTTCCAGGCCAACTGTTCCGTCACGCACACCGCGCCCGACGACCCGATCGTCTACCCGGGCCAGCCGGGCAAGTCCCACGACCACACGTTCATGGGGAACAGGTCCACGAACGCGAACAGCACCACCGACTCGCTCTACGGGGGCGGCACCACCTGCAAGGCCCCCGGCGACGCCTCCGCGTACTGGATGCCCTCGCTCTTCAAGGGCGAGCAGAAGATCCTGCCCGTCGGACCGCAGGTCATCTACTACAAGACGGGCGTCACCGACTACACCAGCGTGCGGCCGTTCCCCAAGGGGCTGCGGTTCGTGGTCGGCAACCCGATGCAGAGCGCGCAGGAGTTCCGCGACCACCCCGGCTGGGTCGAGGGCTGGGAGTGCGGGGAGAGCTTCAAGAACGTCGACTTCCCGTCGAACTGTCCCGCCGGCTCACAGCTCAATCTCCGTATGCAGTCGCCCAGTTGCTGGAACGGCCTGTATCTGGACACGCCCGATCACAAGAGCCATATGGCCTACCCGGTGATCAAGCAGGGGACGAACGACAACGTCTGTCCCACCAGTCATCCGGTCGCTCTGCCCATGGTCGAGTTCAAGATGGCTTTCCCGGCGGACGGTGACATGTCACAGGTCCGGTTGGCCAGTGGGCGGGGCTACTCCTTCCACTACGACTTCTTCAACGCCTGGGAGGAGCGCACCCTCAAGGCCATGGTCGACCACTGCATCGTGGGCGGCCTCCAGTGCGACCCCCGCGGCTACGACCAGAACAACCCGGAGCGGGGCGCGGTACTGAACGCGGAGTACCGACTGCCCTGATCCGGCAAGGGTCTGTCTGTCCGTGCCCGGCCGTTCCCTCCCCCTCACCGGAGGAGGGGGCGGCCGGGTTCTTCGTACGCAAGAAGGAGTGGAATGACCGAAGAGACGCTCGACCGGCTCATCGGCCGGCTCGACCTGCCCCGGAAGGTGCGCCTGCTCACCGGTGCCACGACCTGGCGGACCGCCGCCGATGACGAGCTCGGGCTGCGGGAGCTGGTGATGTCCGACGGGCCCGCCGGGGTACGTGGCGAGGCGTGGGACGAGCGGCGCACCTCCGCCCTGCTCCCCTCGGCCTCCGCGCTCGGCGCGATGTGGGACGAGGAACTGGTCGCGGAACTGGGCGGGTTGCTCGCCGCCGAAGCGGTCCGCAAGGGGGTCGACGTGGTGCTGGCTCCCACGCTCAATCTGCACCGCTCCCCGCTCGGCGGCCGGCACTTCGAGTGCTTCTCCGAGGACCCCGAACTGACCGGCCGTACGGGCGCGGCACTGATCCGGGGCATCCAGGCCCTGGGCGTGGCCGCCACCGCGAAGCACTTCGTGGCCAACGACTCCGAGACCGAACGTCTCACCGTCGACGTACGGGTGTCCGAGCGCGTGCTGCGGGAGGTGTACCTCGCCCCGTTCGCCGCGGCGGTCGAGGCCGGGGTGTGGCTGGTCATGGCCGGTTACAACGCCGTCAACGGTACGACGATGACGGCCGGGGAACTCCTCGCGCAGCCGCTCAAGGGGGAGTGGGGCTTCGACGGCGCCGTCGTCTCGGACTGGGGCGCCGTACGGTCCACCGAGGCGCCGGCGCGTGCCGCGCTCGACCTCGCGATGCCGGGACCCGGGGGTCCGTGGGGCGCGTCACTGGTCCGTGCGGTGAAGGACGGGCTGGTCCCCGAGGCCGCCGTCGACGACAAGGTGCGGCGCCTGCTCCGGCTCGCGGACCGTGTCGGAGCGCTCGGCCCGCACCGCCCCCGTGGCGCGGCGGTGACAGGGGCGCGCGACAGCCGGCCGCTGCTGCGCCGCGCCGTGGCCGCGGGATCGGTGCTGCTGAACAACCGCGCGGTCCTTCCGCTGGACGCCGACGCCCTGTCGAGCGTCGCCGTCATCGGGGTGCACGCGGCCTCGCCCCGCACCCAGGGCGGTGGCAGCGCGGGCGTCTTCCCCTCCGGTGTCGTCACCCCGCTCGACGGCATTCGCGCCCGGCTTCGTGGCCGGGCCAGGGTGGTGCATGTGCCCGGCCCCTCGCTGGGCGTACCGCCCGCCCCGCTGGACGCCGTCCGGTGCGAGGACCCCAGGTCCGGTGAGCCCGGTGTTCTGCTGCGGGTCCTGGACGCTTCGGGCGGCGAGCTGTACGCGGAACGCCGTTTGTCAGGGCGTCAGTTGGAGCCGGAGGAGGTGCCGGGGGCGCATACCGTGGAGATCGGCGCGGTGCTGCGCCCGCAGGACGCGGGGGAGTGGACGTTCGGCATCGGCGGTTTCGGCCGGATGTCGCTCGCGGTGGACGGGCGGACGGTCCTGGAGGGGGAGTTCCCCCGGCTGACGGACGACCCGGCCGTCGTCCACGTGAACCCGCCCGTCCACACCGTACGGGTGACCCTGGACTCCACCCGGCCCGTCCACCTGGTCGCCCGGCGCGAGTTGGTCCCCGGCAGCGGGCGGGCCACGGTCCTCGCCGCGGCACCGCCGGAACCGGACGCGGGGACCGCCCTCGCAGCCGCGGCGAGCGCCGCCCGCGAGGCGGACGCCGCGATCGTGGTCGTCGGCACCACCGAACACAGCGAGACCGAGGGCTACGACCGCACCGGCCTGACCCTGGGCGGCCATCAGGACGCGCTCGTACGGGCGGTGGCCGCCGCCAATCCGCGCACGGTCGTGGTCGTCAACAGCGGGGGCCCGGTCGAGCTGCCCTGGCGCGAGGAGGCGGGCGCGGTGCTGCTCACCTGGTTCCCGGGCCAGGAGGGCGGCGCGGGGCTCGCCGACGTCCTGTTCGGTGTCACCGAACCGGGCGGCCGGCTCCCCACCACCTGGGCGGCCCGCCTGGCGGACGCACCCGTCACCGGCGTGCGGCCGGCCGACGGCCGCCTCGACTACACGGAAGGGCTCCACATCGGCCACCGTGCATGGCTGCGTGCGGAACGGGAGCCGGCCTACTGGTTCGGGCACGGACTCGGTTACACGGACTGGGAGTTCGAGGACGTCCGGGCGCCGGACGCGGTGGCGGCGGGATCCCCCTTCACCGTACGGGTCCGGCTGCGCAACACCGGGGCGCGGCCGGGGCGCGAGGTGGTGCAGGTCTATCTGGCGCGCCCGGGGTCCGTGGTCGAGCGGCCGGTGCGCTGGTTCGCCGGTTACGCGGCGGTGCGAGCGGCCCCGGGGCGTACGGCGACCGCGGAGGTGGAGGTACCGGCCCGCGCGCTGCGGCACTGGTGCCCGGAGGCCGGGGGCTGGACCGTGGAGCCCGGCCCGTACCGGGTGATGGCCGGGCGGTCGGCCGGGGATCTCCGGTGGGAGGGGACGGTCACGGTGGGCGGGCCGTGACGTACGGAGCGGCGGGCGACCCTCCGGCGGGGCCCCCGGCCGCTCTCAGTGCGCCGCCCGCTGCTGGAGGGTCGCCTGCCAGGCGGGGGCCGGTTCCTCCGGGTCGGTCTCCTGCGCACGGCCGCCGCGTCCGAAGAAGTCGGCGAGCGGCAGGATCGCCGCCCCGACGGTGACGGCGTCCGGGCCCAGGGTGCCGAGATCGATGCGGACATGGGAGGCCGGGTACGACAGCGCGTACGAGGTGGCGTGGGTCCGTACGGATTCCAGGAAGCGCGCACCGAGCTGGAGGCCCGCCCAGCCGCCGACGAGAATCCGCTCGGGCTGGAACAGATTGATGAGGTCGGAGAAGCCCGCGCCGAGGTACTCGGCGGTCTCCTCCAGGACGGCCAGCGCCGTGGCGTCGGCCTCGGGCACCGTGCCGTCGGCAGCCGCGCCGGGGTAGGCGGCGGCGAGCATCGCGGTCAGCGCCGTCTCCTCGTCCGCGTCCTCGGGCGGGCGCCCGCCCGCCTCCGCCCACCGCTGGAGGAGCGCCTCGGCTCCCGCGTACGCCTCAAGGCAGCCCTGGGCTCCGCAACGGCAGCGGCGGCCCCGGACCCGTACCGTCAGATGCCCCCACTCCACGGCCCGGCCCGAGCGCATCGAGTCGGAGACCACGCAGGCGCCGACGCCGGAACCGAAGAGCACGACCACCGCGCTCTGCGCACCCCGGCCGGCCCCGAACCACATCTCGGCCTGGCCGAGCGTCTTGGCGCCGTTGTCGATGTAGTAGGGCACGGTCTCGGGCAGCAGCCCGGACTCGCGCAGCAGGCGCTCCAGCGGCACCGCGTCCCAGCCGATGGTCTGGCCGTGCACCACGGCCCCGTCCTCGGGGGTGCGCGCGACGATGCCGGGCACACCGATGCCGACCCCGAGGAGCCGTTCGGCGGGGATGTCCGCCCGCTCCAGGACCTCGGCGATGCCGTCGAGCAGATGGCCGACGACGACACCGACGTCGTAGCGGGTGTTGCGGCCTACGCGGTCGCCCGTGAGGGGTTTCTCCACCCGGGCAAGCTCGGTGAGGGCGAGGTCGAAGAGTTCGATCCGGATCCGGGTCTCGCCGACGTCGACGCCGATCATGTACCCGCAGCGCGGGCTGATGCGCACCAGGATGCGCGGGCGTCCGCCGCCGGAGTCGACGCTCCCGGCCTCCTCCACGAGTCCTTCCGCGACCAGCTCCGCCACCACGTTGCTGACCGAGCCGGAGCTGAGGCCGGTGGCGGGACCGAGCGAGAAGCGGCTCAGGGGCCCGTCGAAATACAACCGTTGCAGAACGGCGGTGCGGTTTTCCCGCCGCAGGTCACGCACCGTACGGCCACTGCGCACTTTCACCCTGCCCCCTCTTCCTGAAGTTCCTACCCGCAACCTACAGGTGCCAAGACCCTTGACGCGACCTTCGCTTGAGGTTTAACTCACATCCTAAATTAAGTCGTGGGGGCATTCAGGGTCCGAACGCGGGGCGCTGCTCCGACCCATCTCCCCCGTGACACCCGCCACTTCCTGAAAGGCCCCTGTCGTCATGCGCAGAAGCCGAGCCGCGGCCGTCGGTGCCGTCACCCTCTCGCTCGTACTCACCGCGGCTGCCTGTGGCGGCGGATCGTCCGGTGCGGGCGGGTCCAACGAGCAGCCCAAGACTCTCACCTACTGGGCCTCCAACCAGGGCGCCAGCCTCGAAGTCGACAAGAAGGTCCTCCAGCCCGAACTCGACAAGTTCGAGAAGGAGACCGGCATCAAGGTGAAGCTGGAAGTGGTGCCCTGGGGCGACCTGCTCAACCGCATCCTCACCGCGACCACCTCGGGCCAGGGCCCGGACGTCCTCAACATAGGCAACACCTGGAGTGCCTCGCTCCAGGCCAGCGGCGCGCTGCTGCCCTGGGACGCGAAGAACTTCGACAAGATCGGCGGCAAGGACCGCTTCGTCGAATCGGCCCTCGGCTCGACCGGCGTCCAGGGCCAGGACCCCGCGGCCGTCCCGCTCTACTCCATGGCCTACGCGCTCTACTACAACAAGAAGATGTTCAAGGACGCGGGCATCGAGAAGCCCCCCGCGACCTGGGCCGAGATGGCCGAGACCGGCAAGAAGCTGTCCAAGGACGGCAAGTGGGGCCTCGGCGCCGAGGGATCGAACCTCTCCAACAACATCCACCAGGTCTTCGTACTCGGCAAGCAGCACGGCGCGGACTTCTTCACCCCCGACGGCAAGGCGGACTTCACATCGGACGGGGCCGTCGCCGCCGTCAAGCAGTACGTCGACCTGATGGCCAAGGACAAGATCGTCGCGCCCGGCAACGCCGAGTACGCGCAGAACCAGTCCCTGAGCGACTTCGCCACCGACAAGACCGCGATGGTGCTCTGGCAGACCGCGTCCGCCACCTTCAAGTCCCAGGGCATGAACGAGGACGAGTGGGGCGTCGCGCCCGCACCGGTGCAGTCCGGCGCACCCGGCCAGGACACCGCCACCAACTCCATGGTGGCCGGCATCAACATGGCCGTCTTCAAGAACACCAAGAACACCGACGGCTCCATGCAGTTCGTGAAGTTCATGACCGGTGACGAGGAGCAGACGATCCTCAACAAGGCGTACGGCTCGATCCCGCCCGTCAAAACCGCCCAGGAGGACCCCGCGTTCAACGGTCCGGCCCTCTCGGTGCTCAGGGAGACCCTCGCCACCAGCGCCGCCGCGCTGCCCCAGGTCCCCGAGGAGTCGCAGTTCGAGACCGTCGTCGGGACCGCGGTCAAGGAGCTCTTCGCCGACGCCGCCGCCGGACGCCCGGTCACCGAGGCATCCGTCAAGGCCAAGCTCGACAAGGCCCAGCAGCAGATGCCCAAGAAGTGAGTGCGGACACCACCATGACCACCACCGCTGCCCCCGACCGCACGGGCGCGCGGACAGCACCGAAGGACAACCCCGGAGCGGCGCCCCGCAGGCGCCGCTCCGGGCGGCTGCGCCAGATCAGCCTGCCCTACCTGCTGCTGCTTCCCGCCGTCCTGCTGGAACTCCTCGTCCACCTCGTGCCGATGGTGATCGGCATCGTGGTGAGCTTCCGGGAACTCACCCAGTTCTACATCCGCGACTGGACCACCGCGCCCTGGGCGGGCCTGGACAACTACGCGCTCGCGGTCGACTTCGACGCCCCCGTGGGGGAGGCGCTGCTGAAGTCCTTCGTCACCACCTGCGTCTTCACCGTCATCTCGGTCGCCCTGTGCTGGCTGCTCGGCACCGCCGCCGCGGTCTTCATGCAGGAGAGCTTCCGCGGCCGGGGCTTCCTGCGCACCCTGTTCCTCGTGCCGTACGCGCTGCCCGTCTACGCGGCGGTCATCACCTGGGCGTTCATGTTCCAGCGGGACAACGGACTGATCAACCACGTCATCCACGACCAACTGGGCCTCACCGACAGCCCGCCGTTCTGGCTGATCGGCGAGAACAGCTTCGTCACCCTGCTCGTCGTGGCGGTGTGGAAGGGCTGGCCCTTCGCCTTCCTCATCATGATGGCCGGGCTGCAGAACATCCCCCGGGAGATCTACGAGGCCGCCGCCCTCGACGGAGCAGGCGTCTGGCAGCAGATCCGCCGCATCACGCTGCCCTCGCTGCGCCCCGTCAACCAGGTCCTGGTCCTCGTCCTGTTCCTGTGGACCTTCAACGACTTCAACACGCCGTTCGTGCTCTTCGGCAAGTCGGCGCCCGAGTCGGCTGACCTGATCTCGATCCACATCTACCAGTCCTCGTTCCAGACCTGGAACTTCGGTACGGGCTCCGCCATGTCGGTCCTGCTGCTCCTGTTCCTGCTGGTCGTCACGGGGCTCTACCTCCTGTTCACCTCACGGGGAAGGAAGGCCACCGATGTCTAGCCACTCCCGGCAGCGGCCCCGCTCACCCATGGCGCCGCCGCAGTCGTTCCTGTGGAGCCGGCGGATCTTCCTGTCGCTGCTCACCGTGTTCGTGGTGCTGCCGGTCTTCGTGATGGTGTCCAGCTCGCTCAAGCCGCTCCAGGACGTCTCGGGGAAGTTCCAGTGGATCCCCTCGGGGCTCACCGTGCGCCCCTACTTCGACATCTGGGAGACCGTCCCGCTCGCCGACTACTTCGTCAACTCGCTGGTCGTGGCGGGCTCCGCGACCGTCCTGTCCGTGGTCATCGCCGTCTTCGCGGCCTACGCCGTCAGCCGCTACAACTTCCGCGGCAAGCGCGTCTTCACCGTGACCGTGCTGTCCACCCAGATGTTCCCCGGCATCCTCTTCCTGCTGCCGCTCTTCCTCATCTACGTCAACATCGGCAACGCCACCGGCATCGCGCTCTTCGGATCACGGGCCGGGCTCATCCTCACCTACCTCACCTTCTCCCTGCCGTTCTCCATCTGGATGCTGATCGGGTACTTCGACTCCGTACCCCGGGATCTCGACGAGGCGGCCAAGGTCGACGGATGCGGGCCGCTCGGGGCGCTCTTCCGGGTCATCGTGCCCGCGGCGATCCCCGGCATCGTGGCCGTCGCCGTCTACGCGTTCATGACCGCCTGGGGCGAAGTGCTCTTCGCCTCCGTCATGACCAACGACGAAACCCGGACGCTCGCCGTCGGCCTCCAGGGCTACTCCACCCAGAACGACGTGTACTGGAACCAGATCATGGCCGCATCCCTCGTCGTGAGCGTGCCCGTCGTGGCCGGCTTCCTCCTGCTCCAGCGCTACCTCGTCACCGGCCTGACCGCCGGCGCCGTCAAGTAAGCCGCACAAGCCCGCGCCAACAAACCCTCCCGTACAAACCCAGAGAGGTCCTCTGTGTCCGCACCCATCGACCTTGCCGCCTTTCCCCGCGACTTCGCCTGGGGCACCGCCACCTCCGCCTACCAGATCGAGGGCGCCGTCACGGCGGACGGCCGCGGCCCCTCCATCTGGGACACGTTCTCCCACACTCCCGGGAAGATCGACAACGACGACCACGGCGACGAGGCCTGCGACCACTACCACCGGTGGCCCGAGGACATCTCCCTCATGAAGCGGCTCGGCGCCGACACCTACCGCCTCTCCCTCGCCTGGCCCCGGGTCCTGCCCGGCGGCGACGGACCGGTCAACGAGGCCGGACTCGACTTCTACGACCGTCTCGTCGACGGACTCCTCGAAGCGGGCATCACCCCGTCCGTCACCGTCTACCACTGGGACCTTCCCCAGGCGCTCCAGGACCGGGGCGGCTGGGCCGAGCGCGACACGGCCGAACACCTCGCCGCGTACGCCTCCGTCGTCGCCGGGCGCCTCGGCGACCGGGTCACCCAGTGGGCCACCCTCAACGAGCCGCTCTGCTCCGCCTGGATCGGCCACCTCGAAGGCCGCATGGCCCCGGGCATCAGCGACCTCACGACCGCCGTCCGCTCCTCCTACCACCTGCTGCTCGCCCACGGCCTCGCCACGCAGGCGATCCGCGCGGCGGCCCCCGGCGCGCAGATCGGCCTCGTCACCAACCACTCGACCGTGGCCGCAGCCTCCACCCGCTCCGAGGACATCGCGGCGGCCGTCCGCATGGACGGGCACACCAACCGCTGGTGGCTGGACCCCGTGTACGGGCGAGGCTTCCCCGCCGACATGCGCGAGCTGTACGGGGTCGACCTGCCCGAGCGTCCCGGCGACCTCGACACCATCGCCGCGCCCCTCGACTGGCACGGCCTCAACTACTACTTCCCTGCGACCGTCACCGACGACCCCGAGGGGCCCGTCCCGTACGCCCGGGAGCTGCGCCTGCCGGACGTGCCGCGCACCGGCCTGGACTGGCAGATCGACGCCGACGGCCTGGAGGCACTGCTGATGCGCCTCACCGACGACTACGGCGTACGCCGGATCTACGTCACCGAGAACGGCTCGGCCTTCCCGGACAGCCTGAGCCCGGACGGCACCGTCCACGACCCCGAGAGGACCCACTACCTGGAACAGCACGTGGCCGCCTGCGCCCGCGCCGTCCGCAAGGGCGCGCCGCTGGCCGGCTACTACGCCTGGTCCCTGCTCGACAACTTCGAGTGGGCCTACGGCTACGACCCCCGCTTCGGCCTCGTCCACGTCGACTACCCGACGCAGACCCGCACCATCAAGACCAGCGGACACCGGTACGCCGAGATCATCGCCGCCCACCGGCAGGCGCACGGCTGAGGGGAGGAGCAGGTCAGGCGGACTCGCGGACGACCAGTTCCGGTTCGAACATCGTGGCGGCGGGTTCCGTACGGAGGCCCTGGACGTGCTCCTCCAGCAGCTGGGCCATGGTCGCCGCCATCCGCTCGACCGGCTGGCGCACCGTCGTCAGCGGCGGCCGGCACGTCACGGCGATGCTCGAATCGTCGAAGCCGATGACCGCCACGTCCTGCGGAATCCGCCTGCCCTGCTCGCGCAGGACCTGGCAGGCGCCCTGGGCCATCAGATCGTTGGCCGCGAACACCCCGTCGATGTCCGGGTGCTCCTCCAGCAGCCGGGTCATCGCCACCGCGCCGCTGTCGAGGGTGAACGTGCCCTCGGCGGCCGGCGGGCGGTGCTGCCCGGCGCGGGCCAGTGCGTCGCGGAAGCCGTCGAGCCGGGCGCGGGCGGCCGGGATGTCCTGGGGGGCGCGGATCGTGGCGATCCGGCGGCACCCCCTGGCCAGCAGGTGTTCGGCCGCCAGCCGGGCCCCCGCGTAGTGGTCCAGGTCGACGTAGCTGACGGGCTGGGGCCGCTCCGGGCGGGCGAAGAGGACGAGGGGGACACCGGCGGAGGCCAGCAGGTGGGGAAGGGGATCGTCGGCCTGGATGGAGACGACCAGCGCACCGTCCGCGCCGCCCTGGCGCAGATAGTCGACGGCCTGCTCCCGGGCCTGCTCGGATTCGGCGAACATGAGCACCGGGTGCGTGCCGTGGGCCCGCAGATGTCCCAGGACACCGCTGACGACCCGGCCGAAGAAGGGGTCGGCGAACACCCGGGCGGCGAACGCGTCCCCCGCGCCGGAGACGATGAGCGCGACGGTCCCCGCACGCCGGGTGACCAGGGCCCTGGCCGCCCGGTTGGGGGCGTATCCCGTCCGGTCGATCGCGTGGCGGACCAGATCCTGGATGCCGGGGTCGACGTTGCGTACCCCGTTCACCACGCGCGACACCGTCGCCCGGGACACCCCCGCCTCCCGCGCCACGTCTTCCAGCGTCGGGCCCCGTCTGCTCATGGCCTGAACCTTAGACCGACCGGGAAATGGGGGGCATCGTGTATAACGGCTTGAGGGGCGAACGCGTGTGCGCGCGTCCCGCCGGACCGTGACCGTGGTGACTGTGGTGAAGGAGAGGCCGATGGGCGACGCGAACCGTCTCCGCGGTGCCTTCGCCCGGCTGCTCCGGCCCGTCGGGCTGCTGGTCCTCTTCCTCACCGAGGTCCTCCTCGCCGAAGGCGGCTCCCTCTCCGCCGCGGTCGCGCTCGCCGCCACCGCCGCAGCCGGCTCCGCCCTCATCGCCTCCGCCGTCATCAGCGCGCGCTGCGCCGTCCCCGTGCCCCGCACCCGGGTCCGCACAGCCATCCGCGACCGGGAGAAACGCACCGCGTTCCTGCCCCAGCGCGATCCCGACGCCCGGGGTCGCACCAGGCCCCGAGCACCCGGCCGTGCCCTCCTGACGGCCGCGTAGGGCACACCGCACCCCTGGAACCACCGTGCGACCCCACGTGGGCCGTCATGCCGAGTCCGTACGTACTCCCGGCACGACGAGACCCCCGGAGGGCTCACCCATGTCCGCTTTCATGTCCGCCTTCGCGAGCCTGGTCGGCTCGCTCGCCGACCTGCTCCAGCCGTTCTTCCAGACGGCGTCCACCGCCGCCGCGATCGTCCTGTTCACCGCCCTCGTACGGCTCGCCGTGCACCCTCTGTCCCGGGCGGCGGCCCGCGGGCAGAAGGCGCGGACCAAGCTCCAGCCGCAGATCGCCGAGCTCCGCAAGAAGCACGGCAAGAACCCCGAGCGGATGCAGAAGGCGCTCATGGAACTGCACGCCAAGGAGAAGGTCTCCCCGCTCTCCGGCTGCCTGCCGAGCCTGCTCCAGATGCCCGCGTTCTTCCTGCTGTACCACCTCTTCTCCAGCGCGCGGATCGGCGGCGAGCCCAACGAGCTCCTGAGCCACCGGCTCTTCGAGGCCCCGCTCGGCGAGCGCTGGCACGACGCGCTCGGCGAGGGTGGCGTGTTCGGCGCGCAGGGGCTGGTCTACCTGGGGCTCTTCGTGATCGTCGCGGCCGTCGCCACCTTCAACTACGGGCGTACGAAGCGACAGATGGCCGCCAACCCCATGACCCCCGCCACGGGCCCCGACGGGCAGCCGGTGCCCGGCATGGGCGCGATGACGAAGCTGATGCCGCTGATGTCCTTCATGACGCTCTTCAC
Source organism: Streptomyces sp. NPDC055749 (assembly GCF_053617235.1). Taxonomy (NCBI): domain Bacteria; kingdom Bacillati; phylum Actinomycetota; class Actinomycetes; order Kitasatosporales; family Streptomycetaceae; genus Streptomyces; species Streptomyces sp. NPDC055749. The sequence goes on from NZ_JBSHFH010000007.1 coordinate 94,359, forward strand.
CGTGGCCTTCGTGCCGCTCGCCGCCGCCCTCTACGTCGTGACGAGCACCACCTGGACCGCGATCGAGCGGGCGTACCTGTACCGCGACATGCCGGTCCCGGGCAGCGCCATGGCCACCGCGGCGTAATCGGCACGGCATCTGCTCCGGTCCAGTGTGTGAACAGGGTCTTGCGGGGTGATCGGATGTCTTGGAGGATCAGCCAAGCCCATTCGATGGCCGCAACCACCGACGGGCTCGATCTCGACCAAGGGGAGATGAACCGTTGAAGCTGCTTCGAGTCGGTACGGCGGGCGCGGAACGCCCTGCGCTGCTTGACCAGGACGGAACCCTGCGCGACCTGTCGGGCCTCGTCGGCGACATCGACGGCGCGCTGCTCGCCGACGCGCCGGCGCTCGCCCGGATACGGGCCGCGGCCGAGGCGGGCGAGCTGCCCGTGCTCGACGCGGACGGGCTGCGGGTGGGCCCGCCGCTCGCCCGGATCGGCAAGATCGTGTGCATCGGGCTGAACTACCACGACCACGCCACGGAGACCGGTGCGGCGATTCCGGCCGAGCCGATCCTGTTCTTCAAGGCACCCGACACCGTCGTGGGGCCGGAGGACACGGTGCTGGTGCCGCGGGGCTCCCGCAAGACCGACTGGGAGGTCGAGCTCGCGGTCGTCATCGGGCGCACGGCCCGCTACCTGGAGTCCGCCGATGAGGGCCTCGCGCACGTGGCGGGATACGCCACGGCGCACGACGTCTCCGAGCGCGAGTTCCAGATCGAGCGCGGCGGCACCTGGGACAAGGGCAAGAACTGCGAGACGTTCAACCCGCTGGGGCCCTGGCTGGTGACCGCGGACGAGGTACCCGACCCGCAGACACTGCCCCTGCGGCTCTGGGTCAACGGTGAGCTGAAGCAGGACGGCACCACCGCCGACCAGATCTTCCCGGTGGGTGAGGTCGTCCGCTATCTGAGCCACTTCATGACGCTGTACCCGGGCGATGTGATCAACACCGGTACGCCGGCCGGGGTCGCCATGGGGCAGCCCGAGCCCAAGCCGTATCTGCGGGCGGGCGATGTCGTCGAGCTGGAGGTCGTCGGTCTCGGCCGTCAGCGGCAGGAGCTCAAGGACGCCTGACAGGTCCTCAGGGCGCTGTAAAGATCGGAGGGGTGGGGGTGCTGCGCGTGTGCAGTACCCCCACCCCTCCCTCGTGTTCCGGGAGCCGTCCGGGCGTCAGCGGCCGAGCTTCGTGGCGAACTGCTCCAGCGCCTCGACGACCAGCGCGTGGTCCTCGGCCTGCGGCAGACCGGAGACCGTGACCGAGCCGATCACGCCCGCGCCCTCGACCGAGATCGGGAACGAACCGCCGTGCGCGGCGTAGACGTCCGGGTCCAGGCGCGAGGACTCCTCGAACGTGGTGCCCTTCGCCCGGAAGCGGGTGCCGACCAGGTAGGAGCTCTCCGCGTACCGCTCGACGACCCGGCGCTTGCGGTCGATCCAGGCGTCGTTGTCCGCGGTCGAACCGGGCAGCGCCGCGTGGAACAGCTGCTGGGCGCCGCGCCGGATGTCGATCGCGACCGGGGCGTGCCGGGCGCGCGCCAGCGAGACGAGCAGGCCGCCGAGCGCGTAGGCGTCGTCGTAGCCGAAGTGGGGCAGCGTCAGGCTGCGCTCCTGGGCGATGAGCTCGGAGATGGTCGGAGCGGTGGGGCTCATGCGGAGTGCTCCTCGGGGTGGGGGAGAAGGGTCACGGACGTGCCCTCGCGCGGGGAGCGGCGGGCGGCCTCCAGGACGTCCAGGGCCGCGGCGGCCTGGAGAGCGGTCACCGGGTTCTCGCCGGTGCCGCGCACGGCCGCCGTCACCGCCGCGTAGTACGCGGGGTAGTCGCCGGGGAGCGAGCGGACCGGGGTGCCGCCACCGGTCAGGGGCGACTCGCCCGAACCGAGCCGGCCCCACAGCTCCTGCGGCTCCTCGCCCCAGGGCTCGCCGGCAGCGGGGCGCAGGCCCTCGCGCAGGGCGGCCTCCTGGGGGTCCAGGCCGTACTTCACGTACCCGGCCGTGGAGCCGAGCACGCGGAAGCGCGGGCCGAGCTGGGCCGTGGTGGCACTCACGTACAGGTGCGAGCGGACCCCGTTGGCGTGCGTGATCGCGATGAACGTGTCGTCGTCGGCCAAGGCACCCGGACGGCGTACGTCGGACTCCGCGTACACCTGCACCGCAGGGCCGAACAGGGTGAGCGCCTGGTCGACGACATGGCTGCCCAGGTCGTACAGCAGCCCGCCGATCTCGTCCGGGTCGCCCGACTCGCGCCAGCCGCCCTTCGGCTGCGGGCGCCACCGCTCGAACCGGGACTCGAAGCGCTGTACGTCGCCGAGCTCGCCGTCCTCGATGAGGCCGGCGAGCGTAAGGAAGTCGTTGTCCCAGCGGCGGTTCTGGAAGACGGACAGCAGCAGCCCGCGCTCCTCGGCGAGGGCGGCGAGCTCACGCGCCTCGGCGGCGGTGCCCGCGATCGGCTTGTCCACGACCACCGGCAGACCGGCCTTCAGTGCGGCCGTCGCGAGCGCGACATGGGTCTTGTTCGGGGAGGCGATCACGATCAGGTCGAGCTCGTCCGCGCGGGACCAGAGCTCTTCGGCCGAGGCGGCGAACCGTACGTCCGGGAACTCGGCGCGGGCCTGCGCCCGCCGCTCCTCGTTCGACGTGACGACCGTGTCCAGTACGAGACCCTCGGTCGAGGCGATCAGTGGGGCGTGGAAGACGGAGCCGGCCAGGCCGTATCCGACGAGTGCGACCCGGAGCGGGGCATTGGGGTTCCCAGTCATGCCTGCCACTTAAGCAACGCTGTTGCCAAAGTGCAAGCGGTGGGGACAATGGGGTCGTGAACAGAAGCAATACCAGGAGCGGCAGCGGAGCCAACCTGCCGACACTGCGCCACCACAACGCCGCGCTCGTGCTGGATCTGCTGCGCGTGGCGGGCGGGCGCGGGATCAGCAGGCTGGAGCTGGCCGAACGGACGGGGCTCACCCCGCAGGCCGTCAGCAAGATCACCACCCGGCTGCGGGCGGAGGGTCTCGCGGCCGAGGCGGGCCACCGCGCGTCCACCGGCGGCAAGCCGCGCACGGTGCTGCGGCTGGTCCCGGACGCGGGGTACGCGGTGGGGCTCCACCTGGACCGCGACGAGCTGACGGCCGTCCTGGTCGACCTGGCCGGCACGCCGGTCGCCGCCCGGACGACCCCGCTGGACCTCGGCGCCCCGGCGGACGAGGTGATCGCGGAGGCGGCGGACGCGGCGGAGTCGGTACGGGGGACGGGGGCGGACCCGTCGAAGCCGGTGTTCGGTCTCGGCGTCGCCATGCCAGGCCCGCTGGACCACCGGGGCGGGGTGCTGCACCGGGTCACGGGTTTCCCGCAGTGGGACGGATACCCGCTGCGGGACGCCCTCGCCGAGCGGACGGGGCTGCCCGTGGTCGTCGACAAGGACACCAACGCGGCGGCCCTCGGCCTGGCCCTGCGGGAGCCGGGCGGTGGCGACTTCGCGTATCTGCACCTGGGGACCGGGCTCGGCGCGGGGCTCGTCCTGGGCGGGGAACTGCACCGGGGGACGCGCACGGCGGCGGGGGAGTTCGGCCACCAGACCCTCCAGCTGGACGGTCCGCCGTGCGGCTGCGGGGGCCGCGGCTGCATCGAGGCCCTCTGCCTGGCCGCGGTGGCTCGCGGCGACGTGGCGGAGGCGGTGCGGGTGCTGGGGGCGGGCGCGGCGAATCTGGTGAGCCTGCTCGACATCGACCGGGTGGTGCTGGGCGGGCGCACGGTGGCCGCGGACGAGGAGGCGTACGTACGGGGCGTACGGGCCGTGATCGAGGACCGGGCCCGCCGCGACGGCACGGGAACCCCCGCCCCGGTCACGGTCGCGGGCGGAGGCGACCGCCCGGTCGCGGAGGGAGCGGCGCAGCTGGTCCTGGCGCCGGTGTTCGGCAGAGTGTGACGGGCGGGCCGGTGTCCGGCCGCGTGTGATCCGCACTGGGCCCCGCCGGGGCGATCGAGGACAGGGCGGGGTCCCTCGTTCGGCCGCTCGGGCGGCACCGTGGCTCCGTACGGGCGACCCCATCCGCATGTCGGCGTCGTTCGCCCGCGCGCGCGTGGCAGCGTCGCCGGTCACAGCCGGGGCCCCGCCCGGTCGTTCGCGAGCAGCAAAGGGTGACCCCCGATGCCCAAACCCACCGCACGACTGCGCGACGGCCGCGCCCTCGTCACTCTCGGGACCCTCGGACCGGCGGCCGGTATCGCGGCGGCGGCCGTTCTCCTCGTCGGAGCCGCTCCCGCGGGCGCCGCCGAGGTCACGGTCGCCGCTGCAGGCCCGCAGCCCGGCTGCGGCGACCCGAACGCCGACGAGTTCCCCATCGAGACCCGGATCCACGGCGGCCCGGACACGTACGCCTCCGGAGGCGGCTACGGGACCTGGTTCCTCGATCTGACCAACACCACGTCCGAGCCGTGCCGCGCCGTCCACCCGGTCCTGGTCCTGACCGACCAGGACAGGAAGCTCGCATCCGACCAGATCCAGCTGGAGTTCTCCGAGCGGACGCAGCGCGCCGACCCCGCCGCCCAGTACCGCGTCACCTGGGAGACCACGGACCGGGACGAACAGATCGGGGTCTTCGGCGGAGGCGAGAAGGACGAGGACTTCCCCGGCTTCACCGTCCCTGCCGGACGTACCGTCACCGTCCAGGTCCGGATGGCCTTCACCTCCGACACCGAACCGGGCAAGGTCACTGCCAGCGCCGCCGTCGTCCACCGGAACAAGGGCCGGGGCGGCGACGACGGGGAGTGGGTCGGGGAGTCCGGCGGCTACCCCTTCGTCATCGTCGGGGGCGGCGGGAGCGGGGAGGGTGACGCCGACGTCGGCGGCGAATCCGATACCGCTGAGGCCGGGGGCGACCGCCGCACCGACACGGAAGCCGACCCGCGAGCCGACCCGCGATCCGACACGGAAGCCGGCGACGACCCCGGCACCGGCACGACACGCCGAGACGCGGCGGGCAACCCCCTCCCCGAGCTCGCCCGCACCGGGCAGGACCCGCTGCCGCCGCTCGGAATCGCCTCCGGATTACTGGTCATCGGCGGTGCGGCCACCGTGGCCCGCGCCGGACGGGTCCGCCGCGAACAGGGCTGAGAGCCGTCCCTCCGTACCGCCGCGTTCATATCCGTCTGCCACCATCGGGCGGTGGACTATCCGAACGACCAGGCACCTGGCGCACCGATCCGCTCCGGCATCCCGGAGCACGGCCGTATTCCCAAGTACTACGCCGTCAAAGCTCATGTATCCCTCCTGATCGATGAGTTGAGCGAGGGCGGTTCGCTGCCGACCGAGCGCGATCTCGCCCTGCGCTACGAGGTCTCGCGCGAGACCGTGCGGCAGGCGCTGCGCGAGCTGCTGCTGGAGGGGCGGCTCCGCCGCCAGGGCCGCAGCACCGTCGTGGCCGGGCCCAAGCTGGAGCAGCCGCTCTCCCTGGCCAGCTACACCGAGGGCGTCCGCCGCCAGGGCCGCACGCCCGGCCGTACGCTCATCGGCCTCGACCGCTTCCCCTGCCCCGAGGCACTGGCCACCGAAATAGGAGTCGCACGCGGCGAACCGGTCTGGCACCTGGAGCGTGTCCTGCTCGCCGACGACGAGCGGGTCGGCCTGGAGAGCACGTACGTCTCCGTCGCCCGCATCCCGCACCTGGACACGGAGTTCGACCCCGACTCCTCGTTCTACGCCTACCTCCACGACCGCCTCGGCATCTCCTTCGGCGACGGTGACGAGCGGATCGAGACGGTGCTCGCCACGCCCCGCGAGGCCCTGCTGATCGGCACCCCGCCCGCGCTGCCGATGCTGCTGATCCACCGCGTCTCGCGGGACTCGGCGGGTCTGCCGCTGGAGCGGGTGCGGACACTCTTCCGTGGCGACAGGTTCTCCTTCACGACGCATCTGGGTAACCGGCGCTGAATCCCGGACCGGCAATTGACGCATGGCGATAACAGCCATGTAACGGGTCTAGGCCAACCTTGGGTGCTCGTTCACCCTCCCGTTGCCGTACGGATTCGTCCGGGTCACCCGCTCCAAGGAGCGTTGCCGTTGTGAGAGTCATCGTCGTAGGAGCCGGCGTGGTGGGAACCATGCACGCCTGGCACGCAGTGAACCGCGGCCACGAGGTCGTACAGATCGAGCGAGAGAGCGAGGCGCGCGGAGCATCCCTTCGCAACTTCGGACAGATATGGGTGAGCGGCCGGGCGGGCGGCGAGGAGCTGGACACCGCACTCCGCGCCCGTGAGCTGTGGGAGGGCATCGGGGAGCAGGTACCCGGCCTGGGCTTCCGCCCCTGCGGATCGCTCACCCCGCTCCGCACCGCACTGGAGCTCGCCGTCGCCGAGGCGGCCGTCGCCCGCCCCGACGCGGCGGCCCGCGGCTACAAGCTGCTTAACCCCGGTGAGGCCCGCGCCGTCAACCCGGCGCTGCGCGGAGACTTCGAGGCCGCCCTCTGGTGCGAGCGGGACGCGGCCGTCGAGCCCCGCACCGCCCAGCTGGCCCTGAAGCAGGCACTGCTGGCATCCGGCAGGTACACCTACCTCGGCGGCCGTGAGGTCCGCGAGGTCATCGGCGACAGCGCCGTCCGCGACGACCACGGCGACGTGCACACCGGCGACGCCGTCGTCCTGTGCACCGGCGCCTGGCTCGGCGGACTCGTCCGCGAACTGGCGGGCCCCGACCTGCCCGTGCGCCGCGTCCGCCTCCAGATGATGCAGACCGACCCGCTCGGCGAAGCACTCACCACGTCCGTCGCCGACGCCGACAGCTTCCGCTACTACCCGGCGTACGCGAGCGGGGCCCTGGACGCGCTCAACGCCGGACAGGCACAGGCGCCGACCGCCGCCGAGCACAAGATGCAGCTGCTCATGGTCCAGCGCCGCGACGGCGGACTGACCATCGGCGACACCCACGAGTACGAGCACCCCTTCGCCTTCGACACGACCGAGGAGCCGTACGAGCACCTCACCCGGGTCGTCGAGTCCTTCCTCGGCCGCCCGCTGCCGAGAATCCGCCACCGCTGGGCCGGCGTCTACGCCCAGTGCACCGACACCAGCCGTGTCGTCCACCGCCAGCAGGTGCGCGGCGGCACCTGGCTGGTGACCGGACCTGGCGGGCGCGGGATGACCTGCTCGCCCGCCATCGCCGAAACAACCGCCAACGAACTGGGCTGGTGAACACAGTGACCGACAAGCGCACCCACAACCTCGTCGTGCTCGACATGGCAGGAACCACCGTCGCCGACGGCGGACTGGTCGAGCAGGCCTTCGCCTCCGCCGCCAAGCGGCTGGGCGTCGAGCCCGGCTCCGCCGACCACGCCGAGAAGCTCGACTACGTCCGCGCCACCATGGGCGAGTCCAAGATCTCCGTCTTCCGTCACCTCTTCGGCGACGAGGACAAGGCCCAGCAGGCCAACACCGCCTTCGAGGAGGCGTACGGAGAGCTCGTCGACGGCGGCCTCATCGCCCCGATACCCGGCGCCCGCGAGGCGATCGAGGAGCTCAAGGCCGCAGGCCGCACCGTGGTCCTGTCCACCGGCTTCGCCCGCCCCACCCAGGACGCCATCCTCGACGCCCTCGGCTGGCAGGACCTGGTCCCCCTGACCCTGTGCCCCGCCGACGCGGGCGGCCGCGGCCGCCCCTACCCGGACATGGTCCTCGCCGCCTTCCTGCGCACCGGCGCCGTGGACGGCGTCCAGAACATCGTGGTCGCGGGCGACACCTCGTACGACATGCTCAGCGGCGTACGCTCCGGGGCCGGCATCGTCGCGGGCGTCCTGACCGGCGCCCACGACAAGGACCAGCTGAACCGGCACGGCGCCACGCACGTCCTGGGTTCGATCGTGGAACTGCCCGGCCTGATCGCGCGGGCCGAGGCATGACGGGCGGCGGCGGCGCCGTCCGCAGCGGCATCAGGTTCGACCAGGTCAGCGTCGCGTACGGCGGGAACACCGTCCTCGACCGGCTCGACCTGACCGTCGAACCCGGCGAGGTCATAGCACTGCTCGGGCCCTCCGGCTCCGGGAAGACCACCGCACTGCGCGCCGTCGCCGGATTCGTCCAGCCCGCCTCCGGGCGGGTGTATCTCGGCGACCGCGACGTCACGGGGCTGCCCCCGCACAAGCGCGGCATCGGCATGGTCGTCCAGCAGTACGCCCTGTTCCCGCACATGCGGGTCCAGGACAACGTGGCCTTCGGGCTCAAGGCCCGCAAGGTCCCCAAGGCGGAGATCCCCGAGCGCGTCACCGAGGCACTCGAACTCGTCGGCATGGGCGCCTACGCCAAGCGCTACCCGCGCGAGCTCTCCGGCGGCCAGCAGCAGCGCGTCGCCATCGCCCGCGCGCTCGCCATCCGGCCCGGCGTCCTGCTGCTCGACGAACCGCTCTCCGCGCTCGACGCCCAGCTCCGCTCCGGAATGCTCGCCGAACTGGCGCGCCTGCACCGCGAGTTGCCGGACGTCTCCATCCTGTACGTCACCCACGACCAGGTCGAGGCGCTGACCCTCGCCGACCGGATCGCCGTCATGGACAAGGCACGGCTCCAGGACTGCGGCACCCCGCAGGAGCTGTACCGCCGCCCGCGTACGGAGTTCACCGCCTCGTTCGTCGGCAACGCGAACCTCCTGCCGGTCACGGTCGGTTCGGGATCCGTCGCCTTCGCCGGGCAGGACCTGAAACTCCCCACCGGCGACGCGGCCACCGGCAGCACGGCCACGCTCTGCGTACGCCCCCACCTCGTCGGGCTCGGCGACGGACCCAACGCCCTCACCGGCACGATCGCCGAGGTCCAGTGGCGCGGCTCCACACACCGGCTGTACGTGGACATCGCCGGCCACCGCGTCAAGGCCGACCTGCGCGAACTGCGCGAGACGCCGGCGCTCGGCGGTGAGGTGACGCTGCACTTCGCGTCCGAGGACGCGGTGCTGCTCCCGGCGGTCGACCAGGTCAAGGGCGAAACCATATCCGTATCCGGAGGAGCCCGTGGCTAGTCTGGTCGCCGGAGACGTCCGCCAGGGCTCGGCCGGGAGCCGCGCCCCGCGCAAGCGGACGACAGCCTGGATCTGGGCCCTGCCCCCCGTGGCCGTCCTCGCGCTCGTCTTCCTCTATCCGCTGGCGCTCGTCGTCCAGCAGTCCTTCACCCCCGACGAGGGCGGCACCTCACTCACCCCGTACGCGGACGTCTTCGCCTCCGAGTCCTTCCGCTCGGCACTGACGACCACCGTCTGGCTCGCCGTCGGCTCGACGGTCGGCTGTCTCGTACTCGGGTTCGTGCTGGCCCTGATCATCGCGTTCGTGCCGTTCCCGGGCGGGAAGGCGGTCTCCAAGTTCATCGACGTCTTCCTCTCCTTCCCGTCGTTCCTGATCACGCTCGCCCTGCTGTTCATCTACGGCACGGTCGGCATGGCCAACGGCATGTGGACCGGCGCCACCGGTGCGTCCGAGGGGCCCTTCCACTTCCTCACCACCCCGTGGGGCGTACTTCTCGCCGAGATCACGTACTTCACCCCGTTCGTGATGCGGCCCCTGCTCGCCGCCTTCTCCCAGCTCGACACCGCGCAGCTGGAAGTGGCGTCCTCCCTGGGCGCACGCCCCGCACGGATCGTGCGGAAGGTGATCCTCCCCGAGGCCCTTCCCGCGCTCGCCGCGGGCGGCAGCCTCGTCCTCGTCATGTGCCTCAACGAGTTCGGCATCGTGCTGTTCACCGGGGCGAAAGGGGTCACGACCCTGCCGATGCTCGTCTACGGCAAGGCGATCCTGGAATCCGACTACCCGGCCGCCTGTGTCGTCGCCGTCGTCAACATCGCGATCTCGGTCGGTCTCTACAGCCTGTATCGGATGGTGAGCCGCCGTGTTGGTGCATAGCCGGGCAGGGAAGTGGGCCACCTGGACCACCTTCTTCCTCCTCTTCGTCCCTCTGTTCGCGGTGCCGCTGCTGGTCATCGTCGCCGCCTCGTTCACCACGAACTGGTCCGGCGCCTTTCCCTCCGGGCCCACCACCAAGCACTACGCCGCCGCCACCAGCGGCGACTCCCTCCAGGCCCTCACCACCAGCCTGGTCACCGCGCTCTGCGCCAGCCTGCTGGCCCTCACCATCGGCTCCTGGGCCGCGGTCGCCGCCGCCTCGCTGCGCAAGCGCGGCAAGAGGTTCCTGGACGCGCTGTTCATGCTGCCGGTGGCCGTGCCCTCCGTCGTCGTCGGCCTCGCGGTGCTCGTCGCGTTCAGCCAGCCGCCGGTGCTCCTCAACGGAACGCGCTGGATCGTGATCCTGGCGCACACCGTTCTTGTCACAGCGTTTGCCTACCAGTCGGTTTCGGCCGCCATAGTTCGTCTCGACCCGATGTACGAGCAGGCGGCGGCCAGCCTCGGCGCGCGACCCGCGTACGTCCTGTGGCGGATCAAGCTGCCGCTCCTGCTGCCGTCGCTCACGGCCGCCGCGGGGCTCTGCTTCGCCCTGTCCATGGGCGAGCTGAGCGCCACGATGATGCTCTACCCGCCGGACTGGACTCCGCTGCCGGTGCAGATCTTCGCGGCCACCGACCGTGGCTCGCTCTTCACCGGAGCCGCGGTGGCCGTGGTCCTGATGGGCGCGACGCTGCTCGTCCTGCTCGGCGTCTCCCGCATCCGGACCAGGGCCTCGTACCGCTGATCCGCCGTACCCCCCTACTTACTTCCAGGAGATACGACACCCATGCGCAAGAACCTCCTCAAGCCGATAGCCGCCGTCACCGGCAGCCTCGCCCTCGCCGCCACCCTCTCCGCCTGCGGCGGCTCCTCGGCCGCGTCCGACGAGAAGGTCGTCACCGTCTACAGCGCCGACGGCCTCAAGGGCGAGAACGGCGACGGCTGGTACGACAAGGTCTTCAAGGACTTCGAGAAGAAGACCGGCATCAAGGTCGAGTACGTCGAGGGCGGCTCCGGCGAGATGGTGCAGCGCGCCGTCCGCGAGAAGTCCAACACCCAGGCCGATGTGCTCGTCACCCTGCCGCCGTTCATCCAGCAGGCCGACTCCAAGGGCCTTCTGAAGGCGTACGAGCCGGCCGGTTCCGACCAGGTCGACGGCGCCGACAAGGCCGCCGACGGCACGTGGACCTCGGTCGTCAACAACTACTTCGGCTTCATCTACAACAAGAAGGAGCTGAAGACCCCGCCGAAGACCTGGGAGGAGCTGCTCGACGGGAAGTTCAAGGAGAAGGTCCAGTACTCCACCCCGGGTGTGGCGGGCGACGGCACCGCCGTCCTCATCAAGGCCATGCACGACTTCGGCGGCAAGGAGCCGGCGATGGAGTACCTGAAGAAGCTCCAGACGAACAACGTCGGCCCTTCCGCCTCCACCGGCAAGCTCGCGCCCAAGGTGGACAAGGGCGAGCTGCACGTCGCCAACGGTGACGTCCAGATGAACTTCGCGCAGTCCAAGGACATGCCGAACCTCGGCATCTGGTTCCCCGCGAAGGGCAGCGGCAAGCCCACCACCTTCGCCCTCCCGTACGCGGCCGGTCTCGTCGACAAGGCCCCGCACAGCGAGAACGGCAAGAAGCTCCTCGACTTCATGCTCTCCGAGCAGGCCCAGAAGGACGTCAGCGCGGTCGGCGGCGGCTTCACCGCCCGTAAGGACATCGAGGCCACCGACGCCAACGCCATCGAACTCGCCGCGCTGCTCGACGGTGTGGAGGTCTTCGAGCCGGACTGGTCGGACATCGGCACCAACCTGGACAGCTATGTCGACGCCTGGAAGTCGGCGACGGGCAGCTGATAGTTGCTCCATCATTCACCGCACAGGTATGGACCGACGGTGAAGTGTAGCGGAATGATAACGGGTCTGGACCCACGCTCAACTCCCCGCCCACGGGTGGGGAGTTGAGCGCCCCCAACCCGATTCCGTTCTCGGAGGACCCCGTGTCGTCACGACTGTCCCGCCGTACGCTCCTCATGGGCGCCGCAGCCCTCGCCACCGCCGCAGGACCGCTCGCCGCGGCCACCGCGCGCGCGGCGGCCCGCACCCCCAAGGTCCTGGCCATCGGCCTGGACGGCGCCCTGCTCGGCCGGATCAAGGACGCCACCGCGCCGAACCTCGACGCGCTCATGGCGTCCGGGCTCACCGCGGCCAGTTCGATCTACGCCAACCCGCTGGCGCCCACCGTGTCCGGCCCCGGCTGGTCCACGGTCATCACCGGCGTCTGGCCCGACAAGCACGGCGTGAAGGACAACAGCTTCAGCGGGAGCAAGTACTCCCAGTACCCCGACTTTCTCACCCGGATCGAGACGGCGAAGCCCGCCCTGTCGACGTACGCGGTCGCCTCCTGGGCCCCCGTCACGGACACGATCCTCTCCTCGAAGGTCGACACCCGGGTCTCCACGCCCAGCGCCGAGTACGACACCGGGACCACCAGCCGCGCCGTCGCCGAGCTGAGGAACGGCAACCGCGACGCCGTCCTCGTCCACCTCGACAACATCGACCACGCGGGCCACAGTTACGGCGCCGCCAGCCAGCAGTACCTGGACGCCATCCGCACCGTGGACACCCAGGTCGGCCAGATGGTCGCCGCCGTCACCTCACGGCCCACGTACGCCTCCGAGGACTGGCTCATCATGGTCACCACCGACCACGGGCACACCGACGCGGGCGGCCACGGCGGCTCCAGCGCGGGCGAACGGCAGACCTTCCTCATCGCGAGCGGCGGTGGCATCACCGCCGGCTCCACCCGCCACGACATCAAGATGCCCGACCTCGCCGCCTCCGCCCTCGCCCACCTCGGCATCGCGATATCCCCGTCCTGGAACCTGGACGGCCGCCCCCTCCAGCAGCCCACCCCGGACGCCTTCGACGCGCTGAGGCCCCAGCTGACGACCCGTGTCGACGAGACGGGCATCGGCGCCGGAGTCCTCGGCTTCACCCACACCCCGCCCGCGGGCTGGACCATCGAGAACGGCGCGATGGGCACCGGCGGCGTGACCGAGTGGCGCGGCTGGACCTTCACCACCGACGAGTTCTGGACGGCGGCCGAACGCGACCAGTGGCGCGAGTCCAACATCCGCGCCCGCAACGTCTTCGCCGTGGCGGACGGCGACGAATGGGTCGACAAGAGCTACACCGGCACCTTCGACTCCACCCTGGTCAGCCCCGCGTGGCCGGTCACCGGCGGCAGCACGGCGGTCCTGCGCTACACCACCCACTACCGCCAGGAGGCCCCGCAGAAGGGCGAGGTCCTCGTCTCGTACAACGGAGGCACCCCCGTCTCCGTGAAGACGTACACCGCCGACGCCGTCGCCAAGGACGAGACGGTCACCCTCCAGGTCCCCTCGGGCGCCACGAACGTCAAGGTCCGGTTCCGCTACACGGCGGGCAACAACTGGTACTGGGTAGTAGACGGCGTCAAGATCAGTTCCTCATAACGCATCCGTTCCGCCCAGCCGGACGGGCGGCCTAAAATCGGGACGTCGGCGCTGCACAACGCGGTGCCGCCGGCGTCCCAGCACATCACGTGCACAGTACGTACGGCAGGAGCACGTCCCATGGCAGAGCGCAAGCCGATCGAATCCTGGCTCACGGACATGGACGGGGTCCTCATCCACGAGGGTGTGCCCATCCCCGGGGCCGACGCCTTCCTCACGAAGCTCCGTGACTCCGGCAAGCCCTACCTGGTGCTGACGAACAACTCCATCTACACCGCCCGCGACCTTCAGGCGCGTCTCACCCGCATGGGCCTGCACGTGCCTGTCGAGAACATCTGGACCTCGGCGCTCGCGACCGCCCAGTTCCTCGACGACCAGCGTCCTGGAGGGACGGCGTACGTCATCGGCGAGGCGGGGCTGACCACCGCGCTGCACGACATCGGGTACATCCTCACGGACTCCGACCCCGACTTCGTGATCCTGGGCGAGACCCGTACGTACTCCTTCGAGGCCCTGACGAAGGCCGTCCGGCTGATCAACAACGGCGCACGGTTCATCGCCACGAACCCGGACGAGACCGGTCCTTCGACGGAAGGCGTGCTGCCGGCGACCGGATCGGTCGCCGCCCTGATCACGAAGGCGACCGGCAAGGACCCGTACTTCGTCGGCAAGCCGAACCCGCTGATGATGCGGGCAGGGCTGAACGCCATCGGGGCGCACTCCGAGACCTCGGCGATGATCGGCGACCGGATGGACACCGACGTGCTCGCGGGCCTGGAAGCCGGCATGACCACGTTCCTGGTGATGACCGGAGTGACCCAGCCGGGCGACATCGAGCGGTTCCCGTTCACGCCGTCGAAGGTCGTCCCGTCCATCGCGGATCTCGTCGACCTCGTCTGACGGAGGACGGAGTACGGCGGGCGGGATACGGGGAAGGTCGCCCGACCAGGCCCCTGCGGATGCGAAATGCGGACGCGCGGGTGAACCTGCGAGAAGGAGGTTCACCATGCGTTCACTGCCCCTCACGTTCTGTGCCGCAGCGACGGTCGCGGCGACACTGCTGCCCGCGACCGCCGCCCTGGCCGACTCCGAGCCCCAAGGCAAGGTCTCGGTGACCCCGTCCGCCATAGCCCCCGGCGGGGAGGTGGAGCTCTGGGTCGACATCTGCGGCAAAGGCAAGGAGGCCAAGGGCAACTCCGATGCCTTCGTCGCGGAGGCCCACTTCGCGCCCGCCGACGACAAGGGTCTGTTCGCCGAGGCGAAGATCCGCTCCGATGCCGAGCCCGGCGACTACGACGTCTGGGTGAACTGCAAGGGCGGCAAGGGCAAGGCCACCGGCAAGATCACCGTCGTCCACCACCGCCAGCCCTCGCCCGTCGCACCCGTCAGGGCCGGCGGCGGTGGCACCGCCACCCTCGCCGACCAGGCAGCCGAGCAGGAAGGCCCCGGCACACGGCACGCCGTGACCGGGCTGGTACTCGGGGCCGTCGCGGCCGTCGCCGTCGCCTTCCGCAGCGCACGGCGCCGTCGCTCGGCCACGGACTGAGATGTCCGCCCCGGACCGCCCGGCAGGCACCGGGCGGCTGCTCACCGGAGTCGCCTGGGCCGTTCTCCTGCTGGGCCTGTGGCTCTGGGGCCGCGAGATCACCGACGGTCCCGGCGGCAGCTCCGCCCCGACGACCGGTGATGTCGCGGCGGTCGGGCGCCCCCTGGGCGTACCGCTGCCCCCGGCGCACGAGCCGCTCGACGGCGCCGCGCCGAAGCGGGTCGAGATCCCCTCGATAGGGATCGAGGCCCCCGTCGTCCGGCGCGGTCTGGACAAGGGCGGGGCGATAGACCCGCCGCCGTACGCGATGCCGCAGACCGTCGGCTGGTACGGCAGCGGCACCGAGCCGGGTGCCGAGGGCGCCGCGCTCTTCGTCGGCCACGTCGACACGGAGACGAAGCCCGCCGTCTTCTACGGGCTCAGCGCGGCCCGCCCCGGCGAGAAGGTCCGGGTGACCAGGGCCGACGGGACGATCGCCGAGTTCACCATCGACGACGTCCAGGTCTTCACCCGGGAACGCTTCGACGCCAGGAAGGCGTACGGGCCCCGCGAGGACGGCCGGGCGGAGCTCCGCCTGATCACCTGCGGCGGCACGTACGACGAGAAGTCGAAGTCGTACACGGCCAACGTGGTCGTCTCGGCCTATCTGACGGGCCAGAAGACCGCGGCCGAGAAGAGCACCGGCGAGAAGAGCCGCGTCTGACGTACGGCACGCCGCGAGGCCCAGCCCGGCCGGCAGCCCGCTCCCCCCGGAGCCGCCGGCCGGGTCCGCCGTAGCAGCTCCCCGGCAGCCCCCCGGCCAGTTCGCGCGAGCCCGGTGGGCCCCCGTGTCGCTGTGTCAGGATGGATGCGACCGGGAGTACATCGGCGCACCCGGAAACGGGTGCGACCAGTGCGACCAGTACACCCGAGGGGGAGTGGATGTACGGCAGTTACACCGGCCGGTCCGGCGCGCGCACGCGCCCGGGCGGCGGTCTTCGGACCGGCACCGCGGCCGTGATCGGCGCGGTCCTGCTAGTGGCGGGTTGTTCTTCGTCAGACGAGGGGGAGCCGAACGGCCCGGCCGCCATAGGCCAGCAGCCCAAGGGCAGCGACCCGTTCTGGGTCGACCCCGACGGCACCGCGGCGAAGCAGGTCGCCGGCTACGAGGAGTACGGCGACGACAAGAGCGCCCGCCTGATCAGGAAGATCGCACAGCAGCCGGTCGGCGAGTGGATCGGTCCCGACAAGCCCGAGGCCGAGGTGAAGGGTGTCACCGAGGCGGCCGAGAAGGCCGACCGGGAGGCCCTGCTGGTGCTCTACAACATCCCGCACCGCGACTGCGGGCAGTTCTCCAAGGGGGGCGCGTCCGACGGCGACACCTACCGTGCCTGGGTGGAGGACGTGGCCAAGGGCATCGGTGACCGCCGGACCACGGTGATCCTGGAGCCGGACGCGCTGCTGCACCTCGTCGACGGCTGTACGCCGCAGGAGTTCCACGAGGAGCGGTACGACCTGCTCAGGGGTGCGGTCGAGCGGCTGAAGAAGCAGCCCGGGACCACGGTGTACGTGGATGCGGGCAACGCGGGCTGGCAGAGCCCCGACGCACTGTTCGAGCCGCTCCAGCGGGCGGGCGTGGGCGACGCGGACGGCTTCGCGGTCAACGTCTCCAACTTCCAGACCACGGAGGCCAGTACGGCCTTCGGCAAGCAGCTCTCGGCGAAGGTCGGCAACAAGCCGTTCGTGATCGACACCAGCCGCAACGGCAACGGCCCCTACGACGGTGGCGACCCGGCACAGAACTGGTGCAACCCGCCGGGCCGTGCGCTGGGCGAGACCCCGACCACGAAGACCGGCGACGAGCTGGTCGACGCCTACCTCTGGATCAAGCGCCCCGGCGAGTCCGACGGCGACTGCAAGGGCGGCCCGAAGGCGGGCGAGTGGTGGCCGGAGTACGCCTTGGACCTGGCCGCCGGGTAGGCAAAGCCCACCGGGCGGCCCCAGTCCTTACGGCACCTCCACCCAGGTCCCCTCCGACGGTGTGCCACGGTCGTCGGTGACGAAGAGCATGTACCAGCCCGCAGGCACCAGGGCCCGGTTCTTCGGCACCGTCACCGTGATCCCGTCGGCCGTCTTCTTCAGGTCCAGCGCGACCGTCCGCTGATCCGTGTCCGTGACATGGGTGACCGCGCTGGGCCGCATCAGCTTCGCCGACTTCAGTGACGAAGCCTGCCGCGTCCGATACGTGCCCGTACCGCCCCGCGCGATCCGCTTCGGACCCGCCGTCAGCTCCGGGCGGGCATCGCGGAACAGATACGGCGGCGTGTAGATCTCGATCCGCTGCTCGAACGTGCCCGGCCGCGTGTTGTCCCGGTCCGAGTAGAGCGAGTCCGAGCCGAAGATCATGACCCGGCCGTCCGGCAGCAGCAGCGAGCCGGAGTGGTAGTTGCGGCCCACCGCCGGGTCCGCGACCCGCTTGTACGTGTCCGACTTCGCGTCGTACAGCCGCGCCTGGAGCACATCGGAGCCGCCGCGCCCGCGGTAGTCCTCGGAGCCGCCGGTGACGAGCAGCGAGTCGTCGGGCAGCAGCGAGGCGCTCGGATAGCGGGTGCCGTCCGACAGCGCCGCGCCGTCCTCGAACCGCGGCTTCTTGGCCCCCAGGTCCACCAGCCGGGACTTCTCGCTGGACTTCTCGGACTCGCCGACCCCGCCCCCGCCGATGACCATGAACTTCTCGTCCTGGGCGGGAGGCAGCCGTACCGTCGCCGAGGTCTCCATCTTGTCCGGGTCGCTCAGCCCGGGGATCTTCGTGAACCTGTTCGTCGCCAGGTCCCAGACGCCGGGGTGGCGGCCCACGTTCGCGGGCCCGTACCCGGCGTTGGAGCCGGAGTAGAAGAGCTTGCCGCTGTTGAGGAGGAAGACCGCCGGGTAGGTGGGGAACTTCCGGACGATGCCGGTGTACTCCCACTCCTTGGTCTCCGGGTCGTAGATCTCGTCCTTGCCGGGCACGATCTGCCCGATCTCGTCCAGACCGGAGAGGGCGAGGACCTTGCCGTCCTTCAGCGTGGTCAGCGTCGGATACCAGCGGGCCTCGTTCATCGGGTCGACGCTGATGTACTTCTCCGCGACCGGGTCGAATTCGTAGGCTTCCTTGATGCCCTGGAAGTCCTTCTTGTCCAGGGCGAGTTTCTGCGCGATCCCGTAGACGTTACGGGTGTCGGAGCCGGACAGGCCGGCGATCCGGTAGTTGTCCTCGGTGCCCGTCTCGTACTTCGCGCCGGACTGCTTGGCCTCGACGTAGATCCGGCCACGGCCGGGCTCGTTGCGTACGAAGGCGCCGGTCACCTTGTCGAAGACCTTCGTGGCCTTCTCGACCAGCACGGGGTCCTTGGAGACGAACGTCTTGCCGTTCTCCTTGCCGGTGAACCGGGTACCGGCCGGCAGGGTGACCGGCTTGTCGGGGTCCTCGTTGTGGACGATCATCAGGCCGCCGGCCTTGGTGACGTCGCCCTCCAGCTTCTCGTACCGCTTCGTGCCGCCGGCTATCAGGAGCTTGCCGTCGGGCAGTTGGGTGTGACCGGCGCAGAACATGTCCTTGGGCGTGGGTATGTTCTTGAACCCGTTCGTCTTCGGGTCCCACAGCACCGACCGGAAGCTCTTCGCGTCGAAGTTCTTCTGGTTGTTGCCCGAGCCCGCGACGAGCAGCACCTTGCCGGTGTGCAGCAGCGCCGCGTGGATCGTGTTGATCCGGAACTCGGCGGGGACGTCGAGGAAGTCCCAGTGACCGTTCGCCGCCTTGTACTCCGAGGTGTTGATCTCGTACGTGTGATAGCGCTCGGTGCCGAAGCGGTACAGCCACGGTCCGTTCGCGCCGGCGAGCGCGACAACCACCGCCGTACTGATCGCCAGTCGGCGGGCACGGCGGCTCGGACGGTACTTCATTGGTTACGTCCCCCAAGGGCGATCTGCATGGTCTGTTCGCTGTCGGCAGGTCCCGGCCGCTCCTGCGGTTCCGCCCGGCGCTTCTTCTTCTCGGCGCGGACGGTGTGCCGCCAGCCGAAGATCGGCGCCGCCGTGATGAGCAGGGCGAGGCAGGCCCAGGTCAGCATCGCGGGGTGGCTGTGGCCCAGGAAGAAGGACGCGGCGATGGAGCCGCCGAACACGAGAAGGAAGAAGAGGTGGATGCGGAAGGTGCCGAAGAGGGTGTCCGGGCTCGACGAGTCGCCCTTGGGCGTCACCACGAAGGAGCTCTTGCGGCGAAGGACGGCATCCATCAGGGAGCGTGCGTAGATCGGCGCGGAGAGCGCCGACATCATCATCCCGGCGAGTCCGCCCGAGCCCTCGGGCTCGTGCGGGGAGACGTTGTGGCGCCGGTTCCAGATGTAGAGACCGATCTGGAGCGCGGACGCGTTGCCGTAGAGCATCATCCAGATCACCGGGTCGATCTGTACACCGGAGGCGCCCATGCCGAGGAACAGCGCGCAGCTCAGCGCGGCCAGGATCCAGTTCATCGCCGACATCGGGTAGAAGATGATCATCATCGTGTAGTTGAAGAGCTTGCCCGCGGGGAGCGAGAACCAGCCCTTCCAGTACTGCTTGAGGATCGTTTCGTACGTCCCGCGCGACCAGCGCAGCTGCTGGGTGAAGAAGTCCGTCCACGCGGTGGGACCCTCGCCGACGGCCAGCACGTCCGGGGTGTAGACCGAGCGCCACTTCTTGCCGGTGAGCGGGTTGCGGGCGCGGTGGATCTCGAAGCCGGTGGCCATGTCCTCGGTGATCGAGTCGTACAGACCGCCGATCTGCTTGAGGGTCGAGATCCGCACGGCGTTGCTCGTGCCGACGAACATCGGGGCGCCGTAGCGGTTGCCCGCGCGCTGGATCAGCGCGTGGAAGAGGAACTGCTGCGACTCGGCGGCCTTCGTGACGAACGTGTCGTAGTTGCCGTAGACCTGCGGGCCGATGACGAAACCGATGTCCGGGTCGCGGAAGTAGCCGAGCATCCGCTCCAGATAGTTGGGCAGCGGTACGTGGTCGGTGTCGACCGAGGCGAAGAAGTCGTAGTTCCCGCCGTGCGCGTCGAGCCAGGCGTTGTAGTTGCCGTGCTTCGTCTTCGCGCGGTGCGGACCCTTGGCCTGGTTCCAGTGCGCGACGCCCTTGCGGGAGAAGTGGTGCACACCGAGCCGGGCGCACACCTCCTTCACGGCGGGGTCGTCGCCCTCGTCCAGCAGCCACACGTGCATGAGCCCGCGGTGCCGGATGCGCACCGCGGCCTCCAGCGTCTTCGTCACCATCTCCAGGGGTTCCTTGCCCGGGACGAAGGAGGTGAGGAAGGCGACCTTGGTGCCCGTCTCCGGCACCACCGGAATCGGGTCACGGGCGACGAGTGTGGCGTGCGCGTTGGACAGGACGTTCATCGTGCGGAACAGCTCGATCAGACCGATCGAGACCAGCATGACGATGTCGAGGATCAGCAGGGTGTCGTTCTCGAGGTTCGGATCGCGTTCCGTCCAGTGCCCGGGCTGCATCAGCCAGGCGAAGAGGCCGAGCGATACGAGAGGAGCCGCGCCGAGGAGCAGCGCGGCCCGGAAACGGTGCGGTTCCTGTGAGAGCAGGGAGCGGTAGCGGACCGTGTAGGGTCGGTCGCTTTCGGGCTGGGTCAGGGGCCCGGCGAGCCGGCTGTAGTGCTCGTAGTCGTAGCGAGGCAGCGCCTTGTTCGTCCGGCGTCGCCGCTGCCCGGCCCGCAGCTGCGGCGGTATCCGTAGCTGCGTGGTCCGGGAAGCGTCGTTGTCCGGCCGGGCGCCTGGCGGCGTCGACGTCATGGGTCATCCCCCCGCACGCATGGTCAGTGCGTGATTGGTCGGTTCGTTCGTGTGCGATGGAGCCCCCTGGAACACCGCACACGCACACAGTGGCGGGTCACCTTTTCACAGACATGGAAAGGTGGCCTTCCGGTTGCATGATGCCCCCTCGGCATTCGTCCATGAACGGGACCCCCATCCCGCGGTACACGCAACCGGTACATCACTCTCCGCTGCCCAACTGGCCGGTGCAGCGGCCCCCTTGGAGTCGATGGCTCCAGGACAGGTTGTCCGACTTGTGGTGTGATCGCAAGGGTGAAACTTGGTGTTTAGCTGCCATACGTGCGGTTTGACCACTGCGCGGGGAGTGAAGCGGGGAGTGAAGGGGAGGGGCGCGCGGGGGCGCCCGCAGGGGCTCGCGAACCGCCCGTCCACCGGCGCAGGGCACACGAACAAGGCCCCCTCACGCTGGGTGAGGGGGCCTTGACTCTGCGTGCGCCGTCAGGGACTCGAACCCCGGACCCGCTGATTAAGAGTCAGCTGCTCTAACCAACTGAGCTAACGGCGCCTGCTGACCTGGAGAACTCTACCCGATCAGACACCGTGCCCCTGACCAATTCCGCCGCGCCGCGCCCTGTGGGATGGTCGTTTTTTCTCTTTGATCCGTCAAAATGCGATATGTCAGGAGAGTTGAGACACTGACGCCCGTTGCAGATGCGCCCAAAGATCTTGACGAGTGCGGAGGGGAATCGCATGACTGTGCCGGTCTTCGAGGAGTACGAGCCCGCTGTCGACTGCTCCTGTGCGGGGTGTGCCGCGCAGCGGCGTACCGCGGCCAGGGCCCTGTCCACGCGGCACGGCGGACATCCGGCGGCGCACGGCGCACGCCGGGCGCTGGTGCTGGTGACGGCCGCCGGAGTGGTCCTGTCCAGCGGGGCCGCGGAGGCGGCGACCGCGACGGGACACGCCGCAGGCCCCGCCCGGACGGACGCGTCGGCCGATCCCGAACCTGCCACCCCGCAGGGCGAGAAGGGTCCGCTGAAGGGTTCCGGGGCCTCCGGCCCACCGTCCTCGAAGCCGGAGCTCCGTAAGACCACGCGGGCCGACATCATCAACCGGGCCAAGGTCTGGGTCTCGGCGCAGGTCCCGTACAGCATGGCGAAGTACTGGTCGGACGGCTATCGCCAGGACTGCTCCGGCTTCGTCTCGATGGCCTGGAACCTGGGCGGCAACGAGTGGACCGGCAGCCTCGCCCAGTACGGGACGCGGGTCTCCCGGGAGGAGCTCCAGCCCGGCGACATCCTGCTCTTCCACAATCCGGCCGACCCGTCCAAGGGCTCGCACGTCACGATCTTCGGGGGCTGGACCGACTACAGGCACACCCACTACACCGCCTATGAGCAGGCGCGCCCGCGCACGCGCAAGCAGGCGACGCCCATGGCGTACTGGAACAACTCCGACCGGTATGTGGCGTACCGCTACAAGGGGCTCACGAGCGGATCGGGCGGCAGCGGCTCCTCGACCTCCTTCCCGGGGGCGGGGAAGTTCGGCCCGGGCGCCAACAACAAGTACGTCACCCAGCTCGGCAAGATGCTCGTGGCGCGCGGCGGCAAGCGCTACTACACGGTGGGTCCTGGACCGCGGTGGAGCTCGGCGGACCGGCGTGCGACGCAGGCGTTCCAGAAGGCCCAGGGCTGGAAGGGCAAGGAGGCCGACGGCATCCCCGGACCGCAGACCTGGCGGCTTCTGGCCAACAGCACCGGGCGCAGCATCCCCGCCGCCGGTGCGGGCGGCAGCCAGAACGCGGCCCCGGCGTTCCCCGGCCGCGGCTATTTCAAGCCGGGTCAGTCCAACAGCCATGTCGCACGGCTCGGCAAACAGTTGGTGAAGAAGGGATACGGCACGTTCTACGCCTCGGGTCCCGGGCCCCGGTGGACCGAGGCGGACCGTCGCAATGTCGAGGCGTTCCAGCGGTCCCTGGGCTGGCGCGGCAGCGAGGCCGACGGCTACCCGGGACCGGAGACCTGGCGGCGGCTCTTCGCGTGACGGCACGGACATGACGGAGGCGGGAATGCGACCCACGGTGTCGGACAGCTCCGGATTCCCGGAGAACGGAAAGGCAGGCCAGCCGGTGAACGGACACGAGGACGCGACCGAGGTCCCCGCCGACACGACCACCCCACCCGGGACCCCACCGCACGAGGGGGAGGACCCGGAACGGGCGGGCGACACGGTGGTGGATCTGGTGCTCGATCTGATCCCGGCCGTTCCCGTTGCCGCCTCCGTTCCCGCGGCCGGGCTCGTCACCGCGTCGGGGTCCGGGGGCAGGAGCGGGGCCACCGACACCGAGAACTGGTGGGACACTGGGCGGCGGCACCCGGTCATCGCCAACGAGTCCACCGCCTCCATCCCCGTACACCTCCTCTTCCGTGACGACCGCGACAGCCGCGACAACCGTGACGGCCGCGACCCGGACGCGGACACCGAGCGCGGCGACCCGGCCGCGCTGCCCGCGTTCGTGACGCGGCGCGCGCAGCCGGCCCGGCGGCCACCCCTGCCGCGTACGCCGCAGGTGCAGGCGCCGACCAGGCCCGCACCGCTCGGTGACCCCCGGCTCGCCGAGCGGCCGGGGCCCGCCCTGCCCGGCTGGGCGGCCCTGCTGACCGGGGCGACCGGCACCGTCGCCGGCCTCGCCACCCTGTGGTGGTCCGGGGCACTGCCCGACGCCGTGCTCACCCGCATCGGGGCCGGCCCCCGCCCGTACGACGGCATCGGCATCGGCGCCTGGGCGCTGCTCGCCCTCCTGACGACCGTGGTCCTGTTCGCCCTCGGCGGTCTCGGCCGCGGCCGGGTCGGTCATGCCTGGGTGCTGACCCTGTTCGGCGACTACCGGGGAAGCGTCCGGCGCACCGGCCTGGTGTGGGTCTCCCCGCTCCTGCTGCGCCGCCGCGTCGACGTACGGCTGCGGCACTGGCGCAGTGAACCGCTGCCCGCCGTGGACGCGAACGGTACGGCGCTGCGCGTGGTCGTCCTCGTCGTCTGGCGGATCAAGGACACCGTGCGGGCCACGCTCGGCGTCGCCGACCACGAGGAGTATCTGCGCGAGCAGGTCGAGGCGGCGATGGCTCGGGTGCTCTCCCAGCTGCCGGCCGACGCGTTCCACGAGGACGCGCACACCCTGCGCAACGCGGAGGCCGTCGGTGACGCGCTGACCCGGATGCTTAAGGCGGACTGTGAACCCGTGGGCATCGAGGTGTACTCGGCGCAGCCGACCGGAATCGAGTACGCCCCCGAGGTCGCCGCCGCGATGCAGCGCCGCCGGATCGCCGCCATCGACGCCAAGCACCGCGACAGCGTGCTGACCTCCGTGGTCGACGCCGTCGACGACACGGTGCACCGGCTCACCTCGCGCGGCATCGTGGAGCTCGACGACTACGAGCGGAAGGCGCTGGTGAAGGACCTGACGGTGGCGTTCTACACCGGCCGCAGCGGTGGGGACGGCGCCTGAGCGGGATCCTCCAACTCCCCGGCGGCGTACCGGAATCGGATGCTCATTGGTCTGGACATGTTCACGTCGCGTCAATAGCCTATGACTTGGTCTAGACCGCACCACACGCGCGCAGAGCAGAGCTCATGGAACCTCCCCCACGTTCTTGAGGAGCACAAGCATGCGGAAAAGGGCAAGCGCGGCCGTGATCGGCCTGGCGATAGCGGGCGCGTCGATGTTCGCGACCAGCAGCGCCAGCAGCCACGGCTACACGGACTCCCCGATCAGCCGGCAGAAACTGTGTGCCAACGGCACCGTGACCGGCTGCGGGTCCATCCAGTGGGAGCCGCAGAGTGTCGAGGGCCCGAAGGGCTTCCCGGCGGCCGGTCCGGCCGACGGCAAGATCTGTTCCGCGGGACTCGGTCAGTTCTCGGCGCTCGACGACCCGCGCGGCGGCAACTGGCCCGCGACCAAGGTCACCGGCGGCCAGGGCTACAGCTTCCGCTGGCAGTTCACCGCCCGGCACTCCACCAGCGACTTCCGGTACTACATCACCAAGCAGGGCTGGAACTCCACCCAGCCGCTCACCAGGGCCGCACTGGAGTCACAGCCGTTCATGACGGTGCCGTACGGGAACCAGCAGCCCCCGGCGACCCTGACCCACCAGGGCACGATCCCCACCCAGAAGACCGGTAAGCACATCATCCTCGCCGTCTGGAACGTCGCGGACACCGGCAACGCGTTCTACGCCTGCTCGGACGTGCAGTTCTGACGTGAAAAGCGCAGTGGGCGGTTCCCGACGAATCGGAAACCGCCCACTGCGTTGTCGTGCGCCGTCAGGGACTCGAACCCCGGACCCGCTGATTAAGAGTCAGCTGCTCTAACCAACTGAGCTAACGGCGCCTGCTGACTCGAAAATAATACCTGCTCTCCAGGAGTGCTCGCGACACACGTCCTCAGAGCGCCAGCGACAGCAGTACGGGCGCGGCCCGCCGGTTCAGGGCGTCCGCCGCCGACCGCAGCCGGTGCGCGTCCTCGATGGGCAGCGAGAGCGCCAGGCATCCCGCCGACGACCCGGCGGTCAGGGGCACCGCCGCGCAGACCGTGCCCACCGCGTACTCCTGGAGGTCCAGCATCGGGACCGTCGCGGGCTGGCTGTCCAGCTTGGAGAAGAGGACCTTCTCGCTGGTGATCGTCCGCGAGGTGAGCCGGGCGGTCTTGTGCCGGGAGATGTGGTCGCGCCGGCCGTTCTGGTCGAGCTGCGTCAGCAGGCACTTCCCGATCGCGCTGGCGTGCGCCGCCGACCGGAAGTCCACCCACTCGTTGACCGCGGGCGTCAGGGGACTGTCGGCCATCTGTGTGACCCGGATCTCACCGTCGACGTACCGGCTGAGATAGACCGCGGCGCCAACGGAGTCCCGCAGCTGCACCAGGGTCTGCTGGAGCTTGTCCTCCAGGGCCTGCCGGCGGGCCGCGCCGGAGCCGATCAGGAGGAGCGAGGCGCCGATCACGTACGCCCCGTCGGTGACCTGCTCGACGTACCCCTCGCGGCGCAGCGTCAGCAGGAGGGAGGCGAGGTGGCCGGTGGGCAGCCCCGTCTCGCGGGCGATCTGTACGTCGGTCACACCGTTGCCGTGTTTGGAGACCGTTTCGAGCACGCGCAGGGCGTACTGCACCGAGTGGAACGGTGCGGTCGGCTCGGGCTTCAACGCCACGGTGTCCCCCTACCAGGTTGTGACCGCAAGCTTTCGCTCCACGATAGCCGCCAAGAGCCCCTTACGGGGCTCCTGTTGGCGACTTCACGGTGCGCCCCGGCCCTGTCAGCTGGGGCGCACCCGTCTGGCATATGCCCACGTCATTGTCGGTGCACCAACAGCGTGGTCACAGCACCGCGTTGAGGAACTCGCGCGTACGTTCGTGCTCCGGATCCGAGAAGATTTTTTCCGGAGATCCGGACTCCACGACCCGTCCGGCGTCGAACATCAGCACCTTCTCCGACACGTCCCGGGCGAAATTCATCTCGTGGGTCACGCAGAGCATGGTGATGTCGGTGGTCCTGGCGATGTCGGACAGCAGATCCAGCACGCCCGCCACCAGCTCCGGGTCCAGCGCCGACGTCACCTCGTCGAGCAGCAGGATCTCCGGCCGCATCGCCAGCGCACGGGCGATGGCCACCCGCTGCTGCTGACCGCCGGAGAGCTGGGAGGGATGCGCGTCGGTCTTCCCCGAGAGGCCCACCAGGTCGAGCAGTTCGCGGGCCCGGCTCTCCGCCTCGTCGCGGTCCATGCCCAGCACGCTGACCGGCGCCTCGGTGATGTTCTGGAGCACCTTCATGTTCGGGAAGAGATTGAACTGCTGGAAGACCATCCCGATCTTCTTCCGGGACTCCCGCAGCTGCTTCTCGCCCGCGGGCTTCAGGGAGCCGTCCGCCGTGCGGACGTGCGACAGCGGTGAGCCGTCCACCCAGATCACCCCGTCGCTGACCTTCTCCAGCGTCATCAGCAGCCGCAGGATGGTCGTCTTGCCCGAGCCGCTGGGGCCGATCAGGGTGACGTGTTCGCCGCGCCGTACGGTGAAGTCCAGCTCGTCCAGGACCACATGGTCGCCGTAGCGCTTCACCACCCGGTCGAAGCGGACCAGCGGTTCGACGCCGGTCGTCACATGGCCCAGGGCCGCGTCCGCGGGCTCCTTCAGTGGAGCAGATTCAGTGGCCAAGGCGCTTCTCCAGCTTTCTCATCAGTAGCGAGGTGGGGTAGCTCGCGACCAGGAACACCAGTCCCGCGAGCGTGAAAGCCTCGGTGTACGCGAAGTGCTCGGCCCCGTACTTCCGGGCCTCGAAGACCATTTCCTGCACCGTGATGACGGCGAGGAAGGGGGTCTCCTTGAACATCGAGATGGCGTAGTTGCCGAGCGCGGGCAGCACGTTGCGTACGGCCTGCGGCAGGATGACGGCCTGCCAGGTCCGGCGGGCCGGCAGTGAGAGCGCCCGTGCGGCCTCCCACTGGCCCTTCGGCACACCGTCGATCCCGGCGCGGTACACCTCGGAGGTGTACGTGGCGTAGTGGATGCCCAGCACCACGATGCCGACGGTCAGCGGCTCGACGGAGCTGAAGACCGCGGCGGCGCCGACGAGTTGGACCAGCAGCGGGGTGGCGCGGACGAACTCCATCGCGGCGCGTACCGGCACCGTGACGAGCCGGCTGGGTGCCCGTCCCGCGACCGCGATGGCCAGCCCCAGGACGGCGGCCACGAGGGTGCCGAGGAGCGTGGCGATCAGGGTGACCTTGAATCCTTCGAGCACCAGGGGCAGGGCGTCCCCGGCGGCGCTCCAGTCGAAGCCGTTCACCGGGCACCTCCGGCGGTGGTGGTGGCCGCGGCGCTGCGGCTCTTCAGCAGGCTGCCCGGACCGGTCGCGAGGCCGAGCCGCCGTTTGGCGGTCCGTTCCAGCAGATTCATCAGCAGGGTGAGCGCGTAGGCCAGTACGAAGTAGACGGCCAGCAGCGTCAGATACGCGGTGAGGGTCTCACCGGTGCGGTCGCGCAGCTGCTGGATCACGGTCATCAGATCGGCGGCGGAGATCAGCCACAGCAGCGGGGTGCACTTCAGCAGCTGGATCAGCAGATTGGTGAAGGAGGGGATCATCTGCACCCACGCCTGCGGAAGGATCACCTTGCGCAGCCGCCGGGAGGGTGTGAGGTTCAGCGCGAGGGCCGCCTCGTACTGTCCGCGCGGTACGGAGTTGATGGCCCCGCGGACCACTTCGGAGCCGTACGCCCCGTAGTTGAGGCCGAACGCGACGACGCCGCAGAGCACCGGCGTCAGCTCGTAACCGGTCAGCTGCGGCATCGCGTAGTAGAGCCAGAACAGCTGGATGTAGAGCGAGGTGCCGCGGAAGAACTCCACGACGGTCCGCGAGACCCCCCGCACCAGGAGCAGCCGGCTGCCGGCCATCAGGCCGAGGGCGAAGGACAGGAGCAGGGCGAGCAGGGAGCCCAGCACGGTGGCCTGGAGGGTCACCCACAGGCCGGCGCGGACCTGGGGGAGTTCGTCGAGGAGAGTGGAGAAGAAGTCACTCATACGGTGTGGTCCGCCCCGTCAGCCCTTGCACAGATCGGCGGTCTTCAGCGTGGCCGGCGGGATCTCCGTCGCCCCGAAGCCGTACGGCTCCAGCAGGCTCACATAGCGCGACCTGTCCGAGACGATCTTCTTCAGCTCGCGGTTGAAGGAGTCCCGCAGGTCCTCGTTGCCCTGGCTGAACACCGCGCCGCCGGGGGAGAACTGCTTCTTCCCGTCCAGCTCCGGCAGGAACGCCTCGGTGACCTCGGTGTCGGGGTTGGTCTTCGCGAGCCAGCGCAGCGAGATGCCGGTGAGCAGGAACGCGTCGATGCGCCCGCCCTTGACGGCGTCGGCGCCGTCCTGCGGCTTCTGCAGCGTCTTGATCCTGTCCTCGGCGATGCCCGCGCCCTTGGCGTACGAACCCTCGACCGCACCCGACATCACACCGACGGTGATCCCGGCGGCCTTGGCGGAGGCCAGGTCGGTGACCTTCTTCGGGTTGCCCTTCTTCACCATCAGCGCGGTGGGGGAGATGAACTCCGGTTCGGAGAATATGGCGTTGGCGCACCGCTCGGGGGTGATCGCCATACCCGCGCTGACCACGTCGTACTTCCCGGCCTGGAGCCCGGGGATCAGACCGTCCCACTCGGAGAGGGTGGGCTTCAGCTCGTCGACGCCGAGCGCCTTGAATATCTCGCGGTGCAGCGTGGGCGCCTCGCCCTTGAGTTCCTTGCCCTCCAGGTAGCCGTACGGGGCCTCGTTGGCGTAGGCGACCCGCACGAAGCCCTGCTTGCGGAGCTTTTCGAGGGCGCCCTCGCCCTCGACCGCCCCGGCGTCGGTCTTGCTGCACGCGGAGAGCACGCCGGGAACGACGAGCAATCCGCCCACGGCTGCTGATCGGTTGAGGAAACCCCGGCGGGACAGATTCGGGAAGTCAGCCATGGTTCGCAATCTCCTGGAGGTCGAACAGTCCGGACAGGGTGGGCGCCTGCCCGATCCCGTACGTCTATGCAGGAAGAGGCGGCATGTAACCCAACAGTGGCCGGAGAGTGACCTTTTCGTGCCCTTTCATGGGCGGAGTGCGACCAGGGATGCGCGGGGCGTATTACTCGGTGCGGTCGATGGAAGGGACGTAACCCTGTTCCTTGTCCACCACGTTGGGCAGCGGCAGACCCGCCGCCCACAGCTCGTACATGTCCACGAACTGCTCGCCCAGCCGGTCGCGCCAGCCGACCGTGTCGCCGCTCATGTGCGGTGAGACCACCAGGTCCTGGACGTCCCACAGCGGGCTCTCCGGTCCGAGCGGCTCCTCCTGGAACACGTCGAGCGCCGCCCCCGCGATCCACCGCTTGCGCAGGGCGTCCGCCAGATCGGCTTCGACGACCACGGGACCGCGCCCCACGTTGACGAACACGGCCGAGGGCTGGAGCAGACCGAAGAACCGGGCGTCGAACATCCCGCGCGTCGACTCCGTCAGCGGCGCCGCGCAGATCACCCAGTCGGCTCGGGCAGCCAGCCGGTCCAGATCCTCGATGCCGTGGATCGTGCGCCGGGCGCTGCGCGCCACGAGCGCCACGATCACGCCGAGGCCGTGCAGCAGCCGGGTGATCTCCCGGCCGATGGGGCCCGCGCCGACGACGACCGCGCGGGTGCCGGAGAGCTGCCGGACCTCGCGGTGGCGCCACTGGCGCCGGCGCTGCAGCTCCAGCGTGCCCGGCAGATCCTTCGCGAAGGCGAGCACCAGACCGGCGACGTACTCGGCGATGGGCAGTTCGAAGACGCCGCGCGCGTTGGTGACCACGGTGTCGGACGCGGCCAGTTCGGGACAGAGCAGCCGGTCCACGCCCGCGCTCGCCGTATGCACCCAGCGCGGGCGGGGCCCGTCGCCCGGCCAGGCCCTGCGGACCGCGTCCGAGGTGAAGTCCCACACCAGCAGGGCGTCCGCCGATGGAAGCTCTCCGGCCAGACCCCGTTCGTCGGTGTAACGGACCCGGACCCGGCCTGCAAGCCGGCCCAGGCGTGGCGACGGTTCGGTGTCGAGGACGAGGAGGGTGGGCTCAGGCATCACTCACCACGCTCGCACCGGAAACCCGCCGCGTCAACGGAGCCGCCCGGTCACGCTCCGTGTGCACTCCATGATGCGGGTGCGCACGCAGGAGGAATACTTGGCAGGGGCGAGGGCAGCGGTGACGGATCACGCGCTCGCGCTCAGGACGCACAGGAAGGGTGGACATGACGACCATCGGACTCCTCTACCCGGGCCACTCCGCCGAGGACGACTTCCAGCGGATCGAGGTCATTCTCGACAGCGACATCCGGCTGCCCGTCTTCCACACCGAGATCGGCGAGGACACCCACAGCGCCGAGGCCCTGCGCGCGATGGGCTCGGCCGACCGGCTCGCGGCGGGCGTGGAGGACCTGCGTCTGGCGGGCGCCGAAGCGCTCGTCTGGGCCTGTACGGGCGGAAGCTTCCTGTACGGCTGGGAGGGCGCCCACGAGCAGACGGCGACCCTGGCCAGGGCGGCGGGCCTGCCGGCGTCCAGCACCTCCTTCGCCTTCGCGCACGCGGTACGGGAGGTGGGGGCGGCCCGCGTCGCGATCGCGGCGACCTACCCCGAGGACATCGCTGCCTCCTTCGCCCGCTTCCTGGAGGCCGGGGGCATCGAGGTGGTCGCCACCCGGGGCAGCGGGATCATCACGGCCGCCGAGGCGGGCACCTGGGACGGGCTGCTCGTGAAGGAACTGGGCGTCGCGGGGGACCATCCGGACGCGGACGCGGTGCTGCTGCCGCACACGGCCCTGCACACCGCCGCGTACATCACCGAACTGGAGGAACTCCTCGGCAAGCCGGTCCTCACGGCGAACCAGGTGACGGTCTGGGAGGGGCTGCGGCTGGTGGACCGCCGTATCTACGAACCGGAGCTCGGCGCACTCTTCGCCACCCGCGTACCGCCGCCCGGCGCCACCGAACGCCGGGGCATCGAGGTACGGGAATAAAGGGTCCGGAATAAACGGAGCCATCCTCCTGTTGGCTTCTTCCGTTACGTACGCATCACCGGGAGAGGCCGAAACGTGGACGAGATCCGAGGCGACCAGATTCGCGGCACCGCAGGCGGAACGGCCTCCGTGCCGCTGTCCGTACTCGACCTGGTGACCGTGGGACAGGGCCGCACCGCGACCCAGGCGCTGCGCACCAGCGTCGACATCGCCAAGCTCACCGAGCGCCGCGGCTTCCACCGCTTCTGGGTCGCCGAGCACCACTCCATGCCGGGCGTGGCCTCCTCTTCCCCGGCCGTGATCCTCGCCCACCTCGCCGCGCACACCGAGCGCATCCGGCTCGGCTCCGGCGGAGTGATGCTCCCCAACCACGCGCCGCTCGTGATCGCCGAGCAGTTCGGCACGCTGGAGGCCATGGCCCCCGGCCGTATCGACCTGGGCCTGGGGCGCGCACCCGGCACGGACGGTGCGACCGCCGCGGCCCTGCGCCGCAGCGAGCGCCTCAACGAGGGCGCCGACGACTTTCCGCAGCAGCTGGCCGAACTGGTCCGGTTCCTGGACGACGACTTCCCGGACGGCCACCCGTACGCCAGGATCCACGCCGTACCCGGCCCCGTGCAGGCGACCGCGCCCGGCGGCGTGCAGTCGGCGGCCCGCCCGCCGGTCTGGCTGCTGGGCTCCTCCGGCTTCAGCGCCCGGCTGGCCGGTGTCCTCGGTCTGCCCTTCGCCTTCGCGCACCACTTCTCGGCGCAGAACACCGTCCCGGCCCTCGACCTCTACCGGGAGTCGTTCAAGCCGTCCGCGGTGCTGGACGCCCCGTACGCGGTGATCGGTGTCTCGGCACTCGCAGCCGACGAGGAGAGCGAGGCCCGCCGTCAGGTGCTGACCGGCGCGCTGTCGATGGTCCGTCTGCGCACCGGACGCCCGGGGCTGATCCCGAGCCCGGAGGAGGCGGCGGCGTACGCCTTCAGCCCCATGGAGCGCGAGTTCGTCGACAGCTGGCTCTCCAACGTCATCCACGGCACCGCGGACGAGGTGCGTACCGGCCTCGACGACCTGGCCAAGCGCACGGGGGCGGACGAGCTGATGATCACGGCGAACGCACACGGCGGCGAGGCGAGGCTGCGCAGCTACGACCTGATCGCGGACGCGTACGGCCTGCCGTCCTGAACGGCCCCCGAGGACAGGCCCTAGGTCACGCGACCTTCGCCCCGATCAGCTCCGCGATCCGCTCCGGCGCCACCGCCCGTGAGTACAGCCACCCCTGCCCCGTGTCGCAGCCGATCTTCCGCAGCCGCTCCGCCTGGCCCGCCGTCTCCACGCACTCCGCGGTGACGGTGAGGCCCAGCCGGTGGGCCAGCTGCACCATCGCCTCCACGATCGTCTCGTCGGCGGGGCTGGGGTGCGCCCCGTCGTCGTACCGGAAGCCGCGTACGAAGGAGCCGTCCAGCTTCAGTACGGAGACGGGCAGCCGGCTTAGATAGGCGAGGTTGGAGTAGCCGGTGCCGAAGTCGTCGATGGCGATCCGGACACCCATGTCGCTGAGCGCCTGGAGCGCCCGCAGCGGACGGCCGGCGGATCCCATCACCGCGGACTCGGTCAGTTCGAGCTGGAGCAGTCCGGCGTCGAGCCCCGTCTCGGCGAGGATCTCCGCGACATCGGCGACCAGGTCGGAGTCCCAGACCTGGCGTACGGCCACATTGACGCTGATGAACAGCGGCGCCTCGTCCGGATGGTCGAGCTGCCAGCGCCGGGCCTGGCGGCACGCGGTGCGCAGCACCCACCGGCCGAGCTGGACGATCGTGCCGTCCTCCTCGGCGATGGCGACGAACCGATTCGGCGCCAGGAGGCCGAACTGCGGGTGGTTCCACCGCACCAGGGCCTCCACGCCCCGTACGGCTCCGTCGGCCATGCACACCAGCGGCTGGTACTCCAGGGTGAACTCGCCCCGCTCTACGGCGGGCCGGAGCGTGGAGGAGAGCGCCTGCCGGGTCATGCGGTGGGCGTTGCGCTCGGGGTCGAAGAGCGTCCAGCGGGCCTTGCCGTCCTCCTTCGCCCAGTACAGCGTCGTGTCCGCGGCCTGCATCAGACCGGTGGGCGACGTGCCGGCGGAGGCCCGCTCGACCACCCCGATCGACGCCGAGACGGAGAGCCGCTGCCCGGCGAGGTCGAAGGGCTGCTGGAGCGAGAGGAGGACCGCGTTCGCGAGTTCGGTGAGCTGGGCGGTGCCGGTGGAGTCCTCGACCAGGATGGCGAATTCGTCTCCGCCGAGCCGTGCCACGAGATGGCTGCCGGTGCGGTCGGAGCCGTCGCGTTCGGCGCAGTCGGTGAGCCGGCCTGCGACGGCGGCCAGGAGCCGGTCGCCGATGCGGTGCCCCATGGTGTCGTTGACGGCCTTGAAGCCGTCGAGGTCCAGGTAGCAGAGCCCGATCCGGCCGTGCGGGGGCAGCGAGTCGTCCTGGAACGGCGGTGTGTCCAGGGCCGCCGAGAGCCGTTCGAAGAACAGCGTCCGGTTGGGCAGCCGGGTAACCGGGTCGTGCATCTGGAGGTGGCGCAGCCGCTTCTGGAGCTCGCGCCGGTCGCTGATGTCGGCGACCGACAGCAGCACGCCGCCGGTGGCGGACGAGGTGTCCATCGGTACGACGGTGATCTCGGCCCAGAGGGAGCGCCCGTCGGGGTGCTTCAGCTTGCGGGTGCAGCGGAAGCGGGAGCGCCGGCCGTGCAGCACCTCGCGGTAGGCGTGCCAGGTACGGCCGTCGGACGCGAGGTCGACGAGGTCGGCGGCCTGCTGTTCGGCCAGGGCGGCGGTATCGGTGCCGAGCAGCCCGGCCAGGGCGTCGTTCGCGCGGACGATCTGCCCCTCGTGGTCGACGACAGCCATGGCGAGGACGGCGATCTGGAAGGCGGCCCGGTAGTCGCGCAGTTCGGCGGGGCTCGCCCCCGCCGCATGACGCTCCGTGACCGGTGCTCGTACGGTACCGAGGGCTCTGCCTGCCGGGGGCTCCGGCCCTTCGGAGGTTCCGCTCACCGCTTGCTCCCGCTGTGCAGATTGTCGTGAACAGGTGTGGTCGGACAGGCCACCGCGTGGAGTCCCGTGTCAGGGACGGTATCCACGCTGGAAAGCGTGGTGAAGCATAGATGGTGGTGAGTCGGCCGTTCCAGCCTGGCGGCCGATCCCGGCTCTCCGTACCCACTTGGCCTTCGCTCCGGGCTTCAAGCCGGTTTGCCCGTGACTGCTTGTTTCTGTGAGGTTCTGTTATATCGCTTCACCGGATTGATCGATTGTGACTGTCCGTGAAGTGGGACGCGGTCCGCGGTCCACTGACCCGAGTGGGGCAGCCCAACAGGACGTACGGCCCCGTATCGGCACAGGGTGGGTGGGGTGTCCCGTGTTTCCCACCCGGAGGTAGATGTGCCGCGACAGCGCAGACCCGGGGGAGTGGAGAGGCCGAGTCTGCGTGGCGTCGCAGCCGCTCTGACCTCTCTCATGGCGTTCGCCGCCACCTCTCTGGTCGCAGGCCCGGCCGTGGCGACCACACGCGACGCGAGCCCGTGCGCCCTGCCCAGGACGGGGGCGCACCACTCGCTCGGCCTCGACACCTGGAACGGCGCCTACCCGCGGCCCGATCACGGCCTCGACGCGGTCATGATCTTTCTCTCGTTCCCCGACGCCGAGCCCACGGTCACGCCCGCCGTGCTCACCGCCGACTACTTCCCCTCGACCACACGCTTCTTCCAGCGCGCCTCGTACGGGAAGTTCACCCTGCGCCCCCACCCTCAGCAGCAGTGGATCGAGATGCCGCACCCCTCCACCTGGTACGGCATAGAGCGTGACTGGGACCAGGGGCGGCGCAGCGCGTATCTGCGCGACGCGATCGACGTGGCGGACAGGAAGGTCGACTTCTCGGCGTACGACATCGTCTATCTGGTCGCCGACCCGGACGCGCCCGGTGTCGACTCCGACGCCACGAAGGTCGTCAACTTCGACCGGCCGCTGCGGGCCGACGGCAAGGACATCAAGCGCGTCGTCACCGTCTTCGAGCAGCACCCGCCGGACCGCAACGTCCTCGCGCACGAGACCGGGCACGTCTTCGACCTGGCGGACCTCTACCACCGGCCGACGGACGGCAAGGGCGACTGGGACACCTACGTCGGCGACTGGGACGTCATGGGCAGCCAGTTCGGGCTCGCGCCCGAACTGTTCGGCTGGCACAAGTGGAAGCTCGGCTGGCTCGACCACCGTCAGGTCAGATGCGTGCAGGGCAGTGCGAGCCTCACGCTGGAGCCCGTCGCAGCCGTCCCCGCGCCCGGCGGGTCCATCGGGACCCGGCTCGCGGTGATCAGGACGGGCGAGGACAGCGCCCTGGCCATCGAGGCCCGCAGCGCCACCGGTAACGACGATGCGACCTGCACCGAGGGCGTACTGATCTACCGGGTCCGCAACGGGACGGCGTCCGGCGGCGGCCCCGTCGAGGTCCTGGACACCCACCCCGAGTCCGACGCCTGCTGGGACCGGTCGGTCTACCCGCCGCTCGCGGACGCCCCGCTGACCGAGGGCGAGACGTACACCGTGCCCGGCGAGCGCACCAGGATCGAGGTCGCGGGCCGGACGCCGTCCGGTTCCTGGACCGTCAGGATCACGACGGGCACCTAGAGCGCGCCTCGCGCACACGAAGAAGCCCCCTCGCTTCCGCGAGGGGGCTTCCACCGTCTGTGCGCCGTCAGGGACTCGAACCCCGGACCCGCTGATTAAGAGTCAGCTGCTCTAACCAACTGAGCTAACGGCGCCTGGTGACGTCGTAGACATTAGCACCCGGATCCGCAGGAGGAAAAATCGAATACCCGGACGCCGGGGAGGGCTGTGACCTGCCCACCCGTACGCAGGCCCACAGCAGCACGTCGGGGCCCGGGAGCCAGGGGTTACGGGTGTCGGGGGCGACCACCCAGCGGGGCCCTGTGCCCTCGGAGCCGCAGGTCAGGGGCGGGACAGTCACCGCGTCGCCGGTGCCGTGGCAGAGCAGCGGGGGCACGGAGCCCAGATGGCCTCCCGGCTGCCCGGGGCCGCCGGTGCCCCACTCCTCCCAGTCGAGCAGGGAGGGCAGCCGCTGGGCCGTTCCCGGGGCGGCGAACAGGAGCATCCGGCCCCGGTGCGTGGCGACCGGGCCGGAGCCGGGCCCCTCGGACCAGAGCTGCTCCAGCATGCGGCGCCCGAAGAGCGCGGGGACATTCACCACGTCGAAGACGGAGCCGCACGGCAGGACGCCGGGGGAGCCCGGACGGGCCTGCCACTGGGAGAGCGTGCTGCGCGGATACGCCGAGGCGCCGGCGAGCCAGGCGGCACCCGCGGCGGTCACCTGCGCGGTCTGGTTCCGGGGCTGGTCCCGCAGCAGAGCGAAGATGTCGACGTTGCGGTGGGAGGCCCCTGCGGCTGCGGGGAGGGTCGTTTCGTCTTTCAGCCAAGCGCTCATGCAGACAGGTCTACAAGGAGTGACGGTTCCGATTCCGAGAGTTGCCGGAAACGAGGACAGGGTCGGGCGCGGAGGAGTATCTTGCGCGCGGGCATATGCCAGCGGCGGTACCCGGGGCCGGGGCGGAGCCCTTGGCCCGCTCAGGGTCCGGCGTTCTTCAGCAGGGTCCGGCCGAACTCGATCATCTTCTTGGCATAGTCCTCGGTCCACTCCGCACGCTGCGCGACATCGGCCGCCGTCAGCCGGTCGAAGCGGCGCGGATCGGCGAGCTGCGCGGCGGCCACCGCCTGGAATTCGACGGCCCGGTCGGCCGCGGCCCGGAAGGCGTGCGTCAGCTCCGTCGCACGGGCCAGCAGCTCCTTCGGATCCTCCATCGCGTCGAGGTCGAAGAAGCGCTCCGGGTCGGCTGCCGCTTCCGACGGCTCGAAGAGCAGCGGTGCGGGACGCAGCCGCTGCCGCTCGTTCCGCTCGGGTTGTGCCATGAGATGTGCCTCCTTCGGGCGGCCCGGTGGCCACCCTCCATTGTCCAACCCGGCGCAAGAGGGGGTGGCCCGCGGTGTTCGCTCCCCCCGGTCAAGGCCGCCAGCGCACCCGGTGTTCCGCGAGGTGGGCCAGGACCGAGTGATTCGCGTCCCACCCGTCCGGGGCTGTTTCCTTTGGCCGCCTCCGGCGGCGTGCCGGACTCCGTCCGGCGTCGGAGGTCGTCCACCGCGTCCGCTCCACCGTGTCAAGGCCGCCAGTGCACCCGGTGTTCCGCGAGGTGGGCCAGGACCGAGTGATTCGCGTCCCACCCGTCCGGGGCTGTTTCCTTTGGCCGCCTCCGGCGGCGTGCCGGACTCCGTCCGGCGTCGGGGGTCGTCCACCGCGTCCGCTCCACCGTGTCAAGGCCGCCAGCGCACCCGGTGTTCCGCGAGGTGGGCCAGGACCGAGTGATTCGCGTCCCACCCGTCCGGGAATTTGACCGTGACGCCGAGCTGGACCGGTTCCGTCGACGGGTGTTCGTCCAGCAGGTCCGCGACGCCCTCCCGGCACACCACGATGCAGGCGTGGCGGTGGCGGGATGCCAGGACGCACAGGCGGCCCGTCTCCAGGTGGAAGGCCGTCGCGTCCGGGCGGCCCGACAGGGGGTGCAGTACCACCGTCACGTCGAACTCGCGGCCCTGCAGCCGGTTCGCCGTGTCCACGGCCACGCCCGTGACACCCAGCTCCGCCAGCGCCGCCCGGACCGCCGCGGCCTGGTCGCGGTGGGCCGTGCCGACCGCCACCCGGTCCGCCGTCACCGGGACCGGGTCCGGGGAGCGCTCGCTCGTCGCGGCGCCGCCCCGGTCCAGCAGCCTGCGGACGGTCAGGGCCACCGCGCGGACCGCCTCCGGGTCCGTACGCGGAGTGTGTCTGGCCGGGAGCTCCAGCAGGCCCCAGCCGGACTCCGCGGCCTCGTCCAGCACCCGGTCGGGACCCGAACCGTCCGACGGGACACCGAACGCGAGGCGCCGCTCCCCGTGGTCCGTACCGCTGCGGAACGGTGTGTACGGGTAGAACGCGTCCGAGACGAGCGGCGCCGCGGACGCCGGCAGCCGCCAGGAGACGGGAAGCCGGTGCTGCGGCAGCTCCGGGTTGTGGGCGAGCAGCGTGGTGACCGCGCTCGCCGACGGGTCGTACGACAGCCCCGCCCACTGGTCGGCGCCGACGATCGAGAAGGGGTCCAACTGGCCCGGGTCGCCCACGAACAGCGCCCGCTCGAAGAGCCCCGCGACGGCCAGCAGCGCGTCAGAACGCATCTGGTACGCCTCGTCGACGATCGCGTGCCCCCACGGCTCCACGTTCTTCACGTGGGCCCATTTCGCGGCCGTCGAGATGACGATGTCGAGACCGGCGAGATCCGCCGCCTTCGCCGACTTCCGTACGTTGTCCAGGCCGTCGAGCACCGTGTCGTACGGATCGGAGTCGTTGCTGTGCAGGCGGCCCACCGGCAGACCGGGTGCCTTCTCGGCCAGCCGGACGACCAGATCGTCGACCTGCGCGTTCGTCTGCGCGATCACCATCAACGGGCGTCCCGCTGAGGCCAGTTCGAGGGCGGCGCGCACCACCAGGGTCGACTTGCCGGCGCCCGGCGGCGAGTCCACCACGACGCCGCGCGAGGTGCCGCGCAGGGTGTCGTCGAGGATCGCGTCGGTCGCCCGCGTCGCCGCGGCGCCCGGGTCGAACGTGGCCTTCTCCGAGGTCACAGCAGGTCCTCCGCGGTCACGGGGTCGGGCTGTTCGGCCCGCTCGGCGGCGGCGCCGGGCGGGCCGCCGTGGGTCCAGGGGGTCTCCTCGGGGTCCGGCAGCTTCGGACCGCCGCGAGGGTCGTGCTCGAACAGGGTCCACACGGTCCGGTCGCCCGGCTCGGGGACCGAACCCGGTGCGGGTTCCTTGCTCCGCCCCATCCGGTCGGTGATCCGCAGCACCAGGAGGCGGCCGTTCTCCTCGGACGGCCCTTCCGCTTCCCGCACGAACTCCGCGGTCTGCGGTTTTCCGTCCAGCGAGCGGTACACCTTGGTCCGCTCACCGAGATGCGGGTGCTCGTCCGTGCGGACCGTGACCAGGGGGCGCGGCGAGGGGCGCTTCGACTCGCTGTACGCCATCACCACCTCCGTCACCTCCCCGACGAACGCCTCACCCGACAGCCTGCGCCCCGCGAGCACCAGCGGATCGTCCAGCGCCTCCTGCGCGTCGAGCTGGGCCTGGGCCGCCTCCCGGGAGGCGAGCTTCTGCGCGGCCGTCACCGCGTCGTCCCGGCGGGGCTGCGGGGGCTCCCCGGCCCGCACCCGGTCCCGGTGGCCCGTGAACGACCAGCGGTCCCGGGTCCAGCGGTCCTCGGCCCTGGCCCCCTCGGGCAGTTCGTGCAGCAGGTCGAGCCCCCGCCACACCGCGTCCCAGGTGGGCAGCATGACCTTCGCCAGCAAGGATCTGATCTCCCGCTCGGCGCGCGTCAGTTCGGCCAGGCGGGCGTCCGCGGCGAGCCCGTCCTCCGCCGCCGCGAGCGCTGTGCGCGCCCGGTCGTACGCCTCGATCGCGGGCGCCAGCAGCCGGTTGTCGAACGCGGGGTCCGTCGCCGGTCCGGCCGGCGGGCAGAGCAACTGGCCCTCCCGGTCCCGCTCCAGCTCCGCACGCAGGGCCGCGTCGGCCCCCGAGCTGCCCTCCGGCGGGGCGATCCAGGACAGCAGCGCCCCCAGATGCTGGTCCTCCAGGCTGCTCTGTCCGGTCGCCCAGTGCCGGTTGAGGAGATCGGTCGTGGCCAGCAGCAGGGAGGAGCCCGGCACCCTGGCCCGCTCCGCGTAGTGCGTCAGCCAGCGGCCCAGCACGGGCACCCGCGCGGGCGCCGGATACGGGGTCTCCGGGTCGTCCTCCGCGGTCCGCCGGAAGCGCATGGAACGGCCCAGGAGGCGTACGAAGTCGATGCCTGCCCGGCTCGGCACGATCAACTGGGCGGCGTCCGTGCACAGTTCGACCTCGACCTTGACCTTCTTGCCGGTCTCGGGATCGGTCTCGTTGCGCTCGGCCGGCTCGACCACGTCGGCGTACGACTCGATGTGAGGCAGCACCGCCTCGGCCAGCTCGGCGAGGAACGCGAAGCGCAGATCGCGGTCGCGCGGCTGGGCCACGGCGAGCAGCCGGGGCGAGTCACGGTCCGTACCCACCAGCGCCCCGAGCGGAGCACCCGCCTCACCGGCGGTGGTGAGCGGCACCAGGACGAGCGGCCGGGCGCTGAGATGGCGGTGGCGGACGGTGGCCATGGGCTGCGCCCGCCCGCTCTCCACCGCCTCCAGCCGCGCCAGTGTGGTGATCAGTGACATACGGCGTGACCCTCCAGCGCTTCCGCGCGCAGGGCAGCGGCACGGCGCAGCGCGGCCACCGTCGGATCGGCCGGGTCGCCCTCCTTGCCCGCCGCCGCGGCCAGCACCGCGCCGACCGTAGTGAGACCGCCGAGCTCGCCGCGGACGCTGCGGCCCAGGGCCTCCACCGCCCCCCTGGCACGGGATTTCTCCCGGCAGTGGAAGGCCAGTTCGCACGCCGCCAGACACTCAGGGGCGTAGGCCGCGCCGACCGCGTCGACGGCCTGGCCGAGCTCCTGCGGGGTGCACCCCGGGTCGAAGGTGGTGCCGTCGGGCAGGGTGGCGGCGATGTCCTCGATACGGGTCAGTCTGGTCAGCTGGCGGCGCGTGACGGCCCGCTGCTTGCGGACGTCGACGACCGAGGCGGCCGGCAGGTTGGAGAAGTCCTTCGGGCAGACCAGCAGCACCCGGTGCCCGACCTCGGCGCCCTCGGTCATCTCGGCGATCCGCTCCAGGGCCAGGACGTAGACCGCGGACTGGCGGGCCGCGGCGCCGACCTTGGCCGCGTCGGCCGAACTGTCGATCATGGGGAACGACTTGATCTCGACCACCGTCCAGGTGCCGTCGGGGTGCACCACCACGGCGTCCGGCTCCAGATAGGCGGGCGAGCCCGCGACCTCAAGGGCCAGCATCGGATGGTCGAGCAGCGCCCAGCCACCCGCCGCCGTCGCCTCCCGCAGGGCCAGCGCCGTCCTGGCCGCACGGCCCTCGGGCCCGGCGGCCGTCAGATCAGGCACGTTCACCTCACGCGGTGCCTCGCAGCCGCCGCCGAGGCGCTCGTACAGCAGGCGCAGCAGCTCCGTGCCGCCGTCGGCCTTCACCTTCGCCTCGAACGCGTTGCCCCGCATGAACGCGAACTGCGACTGGCCGAAGGCGGCGGGGGAGCCGAGCGCCGTGGCCAGGACGGCCTTGTTCACCCCCGCGGCGTCCAGCAGGGCGCGCCGCTTGCAGCCGGGGTTCGCGGCGAGGGCGGCCAGCGCGCGTGCGTCCAGCGGGTGCGGTGCGACGGACGGGCCGCGCAGCTCAGCGAGCCGCTGCCGCAGCGTCGTCGGCTGCCGGTGCGCCCTTGTCGGTGGAATCTGCGGAGGAGGTCCGCTGGCCGGGGATTCGCTCACCCGCGGAAGTCTTGCATCCGGCACTGACATCCGGGGACTTACCGGCGTTCACGGCCGTGCTCGCGGGCGTGCTCGTGGGCGTGGTCGCGGCCGTGCTCACCGGGGCGGGTCCGGCCTGGAACCGGTCCTTCACACGGTCGGCGAGACGCATGACCGGCTTCGCGAGAAGCGCTCCGGCCGCCATCACGGCGACGCCCGCCACGGCGTCGAGGAAGTAGTGGTTGGCGGTGCCCATCACCACGAGCGTGGTCAGCAGCGGGTAGGCGATGCCCAGGGCGCGTACGAGGGGATGGCGGCCGTGCCGCCACAGCAGGACCCCGCACCACACCGACCAGCCGACGTGCAGGCTCGGCATCGCCGCGTACTGGTTGGTCATCCCGCCGAGGCCGCGCGGTGCGCTCGCCTCGGTGCCCCACCAGCCGTACGAGCTGTACTGGGCCATCGTGTCGACGAAGCCGTGCGTGGCGTCGAGCAGCCGGGGCGGGCAGGTCGGCATCAGGGTGAAGCCGATCAGCCCGAGGAGGGTGGACGTCATGAGCCAGGTGCGGGCCGCCCGGTAGGCGGCCTTCCGGCGCCGGAACATCCATATGAGGACGGCCGGGGTGACGAGGTAGTGCAGCGAGGCGTACGCGAAGTCGGCGGGTATCC
Source organism: Streptomyces sp. NPDC055749 (assembly GCF_053617235.1). Taxonomy (NCBI): domain Bacteria; kingdom Bacillati; phylum Actinomycetota; class Actinomycetes; order Kitasatosporales; family Streptomycetaceae; genus Streptomyces; species Streptomyces sp. NPDC055749. Next base: position 136,765 of record NZ_JBSHFH010000007.1, read on the forward strand.
CGAGCGCCGGGTTCGCGGTCAGCAGGCGGTTCAGGGGGTGCTCGGCGTTCAGGGAGAGGGCCTGTTCCAGCCGGAGTATGGCGAGCCCGTGGTCGACGGCGGTCGACACGTCACCGCGTACCAGCAGCCGTCCCGCCGAGTACAGCGCGTACACCACCGCTATCAGTGGCAGCTCGGTCCACCATCGGGGACGGTGGCCGGGTGCGGGCGCGGCGGTGGCGTGCTGCATCCGGTAGCTCTCCCCATGTTCATGCTGCCGACGAATGGCGTTCAACCGTACGGCGGTCGTCGGCCGGGGCTCCCCCGGGGTCCCGGTCCGCGCTGGAAGGGACGCCGCTACGGCCCCGGAGGTTGCCTCCCGGGCACGTGAGAGATGATTGGGCTCAGTCAGATCGTGAGATCTCAGTTCCAGGGAGAGCCTTCATGGCACCGCGCATCCTGCTCGCCCGGCACGGCCAGACCCAGTGGTCGGTGCAGGGCAATCACACCGGCAGGACGGACATTCCGCTGCTGGACACCGGCCGCGAGGGCGCCAAGCTGCTCGGTGAGCGCCTGCGCCGCGAGCCGTGGGCGGGCCTGCCGGGGGTCGAGGTCAGGACCAGCCCGCTCGTCCGGGCGTCGGAGACCTGCGAGATCGCCGGGTTCGGGGAGCGGGCGCAGCCGTGGGACGCGCTGATGGAGTGGGACTACGGGGCGTACGAGGGGCTGACGCCGGCCCAGATCAAGGCGGACCGGCCGGACTGGCTGATCTGGCGTGACGGGGTGCCGGACGGCGAGACGACGGCCCAGGTGTCCGCCCGTGCGGACGAGATCGTGGACTGGGCGCGGTCGGCGGACCGCGATGTCCTGGTCTTCGCCCATGGCCACATCCTGCGGGCGCTGGGGGCGCGGTGGCTGGGGGAGGACGTGTCGTTCGGGGCGCGCATCCGGCTCGATCCGACGTCGCTGTCGGTGCTGGGCTGGGCGTACGGCCTGCCCGCCGTGGAACGCTGGAACGACACGGGACACCTCGACAGGTAGGCCCTGCCGGGGCGGGCGCTCACGCTCGTTGTGGTCCCGTCACCGCCGCGCCCGCCTCGCCGTACCGGTCCACGAAATCCGTGACCGCCGATGAGGCGGTCTGCGCCCGCAGCACCCGCACCGCGCTCGCCAGCATCCCGCGGATGCGGGAGGACTGGACCTGGTCCAGCAGGTCCAGCACCGCGTGGCCCGCGGCCGCCGCCTCGTCCGCGATCCCCGCGCGTGCCAGATCACCGGTCAACTGCGCCCGGTACAGCGCCAGGTTCCGCGTGAAGTGCGGGTCCTGGAGCCGCGTCGCCCGCCGTGCGTGCCGCGCCGCCCGCGGCCAGTCGCCCAGCGCCGACCAGCACTGGGCCTGGAGCATCTCCATCTCCGCCTCGCGGAAGAACGTCATCCACTCCGGATCACCGGCGGACGCCCCCCGCCCGAACGCGGCGTGCGCCCGGCCGATCGCCTGGTCGCACCCGGTGCGGTCACCGAGACCCGCCCGGCCCCCCGCCTCCCGCAGGGCCAGCAGCGCGAGCAGCCGTGACGAGCCGAGCGACCGGGCGACCCGCTGACCGGCCTCCGCCGCGCGCACCGCCTCGCGCGGCCGTCCCGTATCCCTGGCCAGGAACGACGCGTTGCAGAAGGCGTGGGCCTCCAGCGCCGCGTCCCCCGCCAGCCGCGCCGTCGCCAGCGCCTCCGCGTAATGGGAACGGGCGTCCTCGAAGCGGCCCGAGTCATGGGCCAGCCAGCCCACCGAGATGGCCAGCTCACCCGCGCCCGCGTGCAGCCGGTCCGCGGTGGCGCGGCGCGTGGTCGTCCCCGCGTCGAGCAGGGCGTACGCGGCCCGGAGCGGCTGCGAGGCCCGCCGGTAGAGGCCGTCGGCCCCGTGCCGGTCGTCCAGCAGCCGGATCTGCCGTACCGCCTTCTCGACGGCGTCGACTTCGGCCTCGCCCACGCGACGCTGCGTGGGCAGCCTGGTCAGGGCGGCAGCGGCGGACGCGCCGCCGAGGCCCAGGGTCGCGGCGGCCACCGTGGTGGTGCCGCTGGTCATGAACATGCGACGCAGCACGTCGCTCTCCTCGTCGGTGTCGCTGTGGAGCGTAGGGGGCGGTGGAGTGGCGCGGTGCGCCGGAGCGTCCGCACCTGAGGTGCGCGCCCCCCGGCCGCGCACGGTCTCGCGGGCCGAGAAGCCCAGGTCCGCCAGGCCCGCCCCGGGGAACATGTGGAGGAAGACCCGTTCGTACGCGTAGTTGGGGCAGCGGATCTCGCCCGACTCCACGCGCCCGATGTACCGGGCGTCGCAGGCGACCTGTTCACCGATCTCCCGCGCAGCGCGGCGGACCGCCGCCGCGAACTCCCCCGCGGAGCGCTGTCCGCGCAGCCGGCGGAAAACGAGGTTGGGAACTGGGCTTGTCGACACCATGGCTGGGCCCTCTCTGGTGCAGCCGGGCGCTTGTTCCGTTGTCCCGGCGGAGCAAGAACGTACCTGCTGTGACGGGACGCACACAGAGTGTTTGCGTACAAAGCGGATATCTCACCCGTGATCCGCCATGAACTGCCATCCTTTGCGGCGGCGTGGTGCCGTAGCCCTTGACGCCGTGGACCCGTTGGTCCATGTGGAGACGGAGTCTGGCTCCGTTCGGCGATGAGAGGAGGGGTTCCCTTGCTTCAGCTCGGCACGGAGACCGGCTCACGGACGACCGCGGCGCACCCCATGACCGCACCACCCGCCGCACCCGCACCCGCACCCCAGCACGTGCAGGCCCCCGCCCCTGCGGGCGAACCGTGCGACCTGGTCACGGTCCCGGCCCGGCAGGGCCTGGAGGCCGTCGACATCCTGCGCCGCGGCGCAGACCAGGAGGCCGTGGGTCCGGTCCTCCACGACGGCGCCTGCGCCACCCTCGGATTCCTGGTGCCGCCGGGCACGGCCGACGCCTGGGACGTACCCGGCAGCGCCTGTACGCGTACGAACGGCCGAGGGTTCCGCATCCCAGCCGAGCCCCCCGTCTCCGGCAGCGGCTGGCTGCTGCCGCCCGCCGCTGACGCCCCGGTCACCGACCCGGCCGTACTCAGGGAGGCCCTCGACCAGGCGGCCCGGCTGATCGAGGCGGCCGACAACTGCCAGTGAGCCCATAATGGCCGGACGGCCGGATTCTCCCGCCGCAGCCGGTGGAGCAGTGGCGTACCGGCCCCGGAACGTATGAGCAAGGGCGAGCAGGCGTGGCACATCGAGGAGCGTCGGCAGGGGGCGCGAGCGACCGGAAGCGGTCCGACCGCAAACGGGAGCCCCTCGTCGCGGAGGTGGACGGCGGTCGCGCCGAGCTGGTGCCCGACCGCGAGCGGCCACGCGGCTGGACGCTGCTGCTGGACGACGCCCCGCAGTCGCACGTGGACCTCGACGATCCCACGTATCTGTCCTTCGAGTACCAGCGCAGGATCGGTCACATGATCGATCTCGCCGCGCCCGCACAGCAGCCCCTCCAGGTGGTGCACCTGGGCGGCGGGGCCTTCACCCTCGCCCGCTATGTCGCCGCGACCCGCCCCCGCTCCACCCAGCAGATCGTCGAGGTCGACGCCGCGCTCGTCCAACTGGTGCGCCGGGAGCTGCCGTTGGACCCGCAGGCCCGGATACGCGTCCGCTCCACCGATGCCCGCGCCGGACTCGGCAAGATCCAGGACGGCTGGGCGGACCTCGTCATCGCGGACGTCTTCAGCGGAGCCCGTACCCCCGCGCACCTCACCTCGGCCGAATTCCTCGCCGAGGTGCGCCGCGTCCTGAAACCCGGCGGACAGTACGTCGCCAACCTCGCCGACGGGCCGCCGCTGACCCATCTCCGCGGCCAGATCGCCACCGCCGCCACGCTCTTCCCCGAGCTGGCGCTCGCCGCCGACCCGACCGTCTGGCGGGGCAAACGCTTCGGCAACGCGGTGCTGCTCGCCTCGGACGTGCCGCTCGCCGTCGCCGAACTCACGCGCCGCGTCGCGACCGACCCGCATCCCGGCCGGGTGGAACACGGGCGGGCGCTCGCTGACTTCACCGGGGGCGCCGCCGCCGTGACGGACGAAGGCGCCAAGGCGTCCCCCGCGCCGCCGCCCTCCGCGTTCACCTAGGCATTACTGCTCGACGATCTGCACCTGCGGCGGATGGTCGTTCCAGGTGCAGAACAGGGAGTACGTCGCCCCGGCCTCGTCGCTGAAGTCGACCCTGATCCAGGTCGTGTTCGTCCACACCCGCATCGACCAGCCGGTCTCCGGCGTCGCCGACACCAGCTTCGCCGAGCTGCTCCCCAGCTCGAACACGGCCCGCCCACCGTCCGTGCGGTAGCTCTTCACCTTGCCCGAAGGGGCCGGGGACCGTGAGGGCGCCGGGCTCCTCGACGGCGTGGGGGAGGCCGGAGGCTCGGTGCTGGGGGTGGCCGTGGGCGAGGTGGGGGACGGTGCGGGGCGGTGCGTCGACGAGGCCACCGGTTCCTGCGTGGCCTGTTCCGTACGAGCCCCCACGGAGAGCGGCACCGCGAGCGGCGGGTCGTAGGCGGTCCCCGCCATCACCGTGTGCACACCCCACCACGACAACGTGACCGCCGCCCCGGTGGCGAGCGACCACGCGATCGCGTGTACGAGTCCTCGTTGCATCCGGGACATCCTGCACCACCCGGGCCTCCGCTGTCCCGGAGGGGACCGGACAGGACCCCGGCGCCGGTGAATGGCGTACGGTGCCGCCCATGGCAAGAGTGCTCGTGGTCGAGGACGACCAGTTCGTACGTTCCGCCCTCATCCGGCACCTGAGCGAGGCGTCCCACACCGTGCGGAGCGTCGGCACCGCGCTCGAAGCGCTGCGCGAGGTCGCGCACTTCGGCTTCGACGTGGTGATCCTCGACCTCGGACTCCCCGACCTCGACGGCGCCGAGGCGCTGAAAATGCTCCGGTCCATCACCGACGTACCCGTGATCATCGCGACGGCGCGGGACGACGAGGCCGAGATCGTGCGGCTCCTCAACGACGGCGCCGACGACTATCTGACCAAGCCGTTCTCGGTGGAACACCTCTCGGCGCGGATGGCCGCCGTACTGCGCCGTTCGCGGGCGGCCGGCGGCGAGGCGCCGCCGCCGCGCGTCATACAGGTCGGCGGGCTCTCCATAGACCCGCTGCGCCGCCAGGCCGAACTGGACGGGGCCACGCTCGATCTGACCCGCCGCGAATTCGACCTCCTGACCTTTCTCGCAGGCCGCCCAGGCGTCGTCGTCGCCCGCAGGGAACTGCTCGCGGAGGTCTGGCAGCAGTCCTACGGCGACGACCAGACCATCGACGTCCATCTGTCGTGGCTGCGCCGCAAACTGGGCGAGACCGCCGCCCGGCCGCGCTATCTGCACACCCTGCGCGGTGTCGGCGTGAAGCTGGAGCCGCCCGCATGAGATGGGCCCTCGTCAAGGTCTGTCTGGCCGTCACGGCCATGGTCGTCATCGCCTTCGCCGTACCGCTCGGACTCGTCATCAAGGAAATGGCCCGCGACCGGGCCTTCTCCGACGCCGAGCGGCAGGCGGCCACCATCGCGCCCACCCTGTCGATCACCACCGACCGCAAGGAACTGACCCGGGCCGTCCTGACCACCGAACCGGGCAACGAGGGGCGCCTCGCCGTCCATGTCCCCGCCGCCGAGGAACCCGACAGGCAGGCGCTTGAGATCGGCACCCGGCGGGCCGGTGTCAAGGACCTGGAGACCGTACGGGAGTCGGGGCGCGCCGCCATCGCCGAGGTCACCGGCGGTTCCGTGCTGCTCCAGCCGACGGCGCTGGGCTCCGGGGACATCGCCGTGGTCGAGGTGTTCGTGCCCGAGGGCGAGGTCTCCAACGGCGTCGCCACCGCCTGGCTCGTGCTGGCGGGTGTCGGCATCGCGCTGATCGTCGGCTCGGTCGCGGTAGCCGACCGGCTCGGCGTACGCATGGTGGAGCCCGCGCAGCGGCTCGCGGGAGCCGCCCAGGACCTGGGGGAGGGCAGGCTCGGTACGCGGGTCCCCGAGGAGGGGCCGACCGAACTGCGCTCGGCCGCCGTCGCGTTCAACTCGATGGCCGACCAGGTGGTCCAGCTGCTGGCCAACGAACGCGAACTCGCCGCCGACCTCTCGCACCGGCTGCGCACCCCGCTCACCGTGCTCCGCCTCAACGCGGCCTCGCTGGGCGAGGGTCCGGCGGCCGAGCAGACCCGGGCCGCCGTCGAGCAGCTGGAGCACGAGGTCGACACGATCATCCGCACCGCACGCGAGCAGCGCCCCCAGACGCAGGGCCCGCAGCCGGGCGCGGCTCCCGGCTGCGACGCGTCGGAGGTGATCCGGGAGCGGATGGGGTTCTGGTCGGCGCTCGCCGAGGACGAGGGGCGCACGGTGCGTCTCGCGGGAGTGGACCGTACGGTACGGATCCCGGTCGCCAGGCCCGAACTGGCGGCAGCGCTCGACGCGTTGCTCGGAAACGTCTTCCGGCACACCCCGGAGGGCACCGCGTTCTCCGTCGATGTGCACCACAGCGGTGACGCCGTCATCGTGCTGGTGTCCGACGCCGGACCCGGTATCGCCGACCCCCGCGCGGCGCTGACCCGCGGCTCCAGCGGACGGGCCGGAGCGGCGGGCGCGGTGGGCTCGACCGGGCTCGGGCTCGACATCGTGCGCAGGGTCGCGGAGTCCACCGGCGGCGATCTGCGGATCGGTCGGTCGGTGCTGGGCGGCACGGAGGTACGGATCTGGATCGGGCTCGACGGCGGCCGGACCGAGCGGGGCAGGCGCGGACACCGGGTGGGGCGGCAGCGACGCGGAGTGCTGCGTCGGAGCACAGGGTTCCGGGGCGGCTCCGGGGCGGGCACCCATCATTAACCGCCGCCCATGCGCCCCTTAAGCCAACCCTAAGAACATCAACTCCGGTCCCAAGAGTCTCATTTGTCGCATTCGATGCCGCTAGCGTTCTGCCGCGATCCCCCACACCCCCGTAGGACAGAGGCAGACACGCGATGGGCACCAGCACGCACCGCCGCACGGCGAGCACCCGGACCAAGGCCGTCGGCGCCGTCGTAGCCGCGGCAGTGATCGGTGGAACGGTCTTCGCACTGACCGGCACCGCTCAGGCCGCCGCGATCGGCGCGACGTACACCAAGACCAGCGACTGGACCGGTGGGTACACCGGTCAGTACGTCGTCACGAACGACACCGACCGGGCCCAGTCGGACTGGACGCTCGAATTCGACCTGCCCGAAGGCACGAAGATCGGCTCCCTGTGGAACGCCGAGCACACGGTCAGCGGCAACCACGTCACCGTGAAGCCCGCGAGCTGGGACACGGAGCTGGCACCCGGCAAGTCCGTCACCGTCGGCTTCGTCACCACCTCGGCCGGCACCGCCGCCGACCCCACCGGCTGCCTCATCAATGACGCCACGTGCTCGGCCGACACGGGCGCGACGCCGCAGCCCAGTGGACGCCCGACCGAGACGGCGACCCCCGCGCCGAAGCCCACCCCCACGGTCTCCGAAACCCCGACGGCGACCGCGACACCGAGCGCGACGGCGACCACGCCGCCGAGCCCGACCCCCTCGGAGACCAGCGGAGGCGGCGGCGGAACCACTGCATCCGCCGGCTTCGCCCCGTACATCGACACCTCGCTCTACCCCTCGTACGACCTCCTGGACACCGTCACCAAGACCGGTGTGAAGGAGTTCAACCTCGCCTTCATCACCTCCGGCGGCAGCTGCACCCCGCTCTGGGGCGGTGTCACCGGCCTCGGCGACGACAAGGTCGCCTCCCAGATCGGCGCGCTGCGGGCCAAGGGCGGTGACGTCCGCGTCTCCTTCGGCGGAGCGGCCGGTGCCGAACTGGCGCTGCACTGCTCGACCGCCGCCGACCTCGCCGCCGCCTACGGCAAGGTCATCGACACGTACGACCTGACCAAGGTCGACTTCGACATCGAGGGCGGCGCGCTGCCCGACACCGCGGCCAACTCCCGCCGCTCCCAGGCCATCGCGCAGCTCCAGAAGTCGCACCCCGGCCTGGACGTCTCCTTCACCCTGCCCGTGATGCCCGAAGGACTGACGCAGCCGGGTGTCGACCTGATCGCCGACGCGAAGAAGAACGGCGTCCGGGTCGACGCGGTCAACGTCATGGCGATGGACTACGGACCCGCGTACAGCGACGACATGGGCACGTACGCCATCCAGGCCGCGACCGCCACGCAGGCCCAGATCAAGGGTGTGCTCGGGCTCTCCGACACCGCCGCGTGGAAGGCCGTCGCGGTCACCCCGATGATCGGCGTCAACGATGTCGTCACCGAGATCTTCAAGGTCGACGACGCCACTCAGCTGGTGAAGTTCGCCCAGGAGAAGGGCATCGGCCGGCTGGCGATGTGGTCCGGTACGCGGGACAAGGCGTGCCCGGGCGGGGCGCAGCCGGTGGCGGACGCCAGCTGCAGTTCCATCGCCCAGGAGCCGCTGGCCTTCACGAAGGCGTTCGGCGCGTACAAGTAGTCCCTCCAGACCGCCACCCCCCCTCCGCGCGCCCCGGCCGGGCCCCACTTCCCCCCACACCCGGCCGGGGTGCGCGCCCCATGTGGGCCTCTCAGCCCGTCGGCGGCTTCGGGATCGCTCCCGACCTCGCCAGCTCGCCGTACCAGTGGGCGCTGGCCTTCGGAGTGCGCGTCTGGGTGGGGTAGTCCACGTGCACGATGCCGAAGCGCTTGCCGTAGCCGTACGCCCACTCGAAGTTGTCCATCAGCGACCAGAGGAAGTAGCCGCGCACATCGGCCCCGTCCGCGATCGCCCGATGGACCGCCGACAGATGCCCGTGCAGATAGCGGATGCGCTCCAGGTCCCGCACCACACCGTCGTCGCCCGCCTTGTCGGGGTACGCCGCGCCGTTCTCCGTGACCATCAGAGGCATTCCCGGCGCCTCCTTCGTGTAGCGCATCAGCAGGTCGTGCAGCCCCGAGGGGTCGATCGACCAGCCCATCTCGGTCAGTTCGCCGGGCGGCTGGTGGAAGGCGACATGCTCCGAACCCGGCCACGGCGAGTGGTCGCTCGACCCGTGCCCGTCCCGGCGAGGGCCCTCCGCGTCACTGCCGTCGGAGACGACCGCGGGCGTGTAGTAGTTGATGCCCAGCGAGTCCAGCGGCTGGTTGATCGCCGCGAGGTCGCCCGGCTCCACGAACGACCAGTCCGTCAGCCGTGCCGTGTCCGCGAACAGGTCCTGCGGGTAGGAACCCTTGAGCACCGGATCCGAGAAGATCCGGTTCGCCAGCGCGTCGATCCGGCGCTTGGCGTCCAGGTCGCGCGGCGACTGCGTCCGCGCCCGCACCGCACTCGGGTTGATGCTGAGCGAGACCTGCGCACGGGCGGGCAGCGCCGCACGCAGTGCCTGCGTGCCCAGGCCGTGCGCCAGATTCAGGTGGTGGGCGGCGCGCAGCGCGGCGACGGGTTCCGTACGTCCCGGGGCGTGCACCCCGGAGCCGTACCCGAGGAACGCGCTGCACCAGGGCTCGTTGAGCGTCGTCCACAGTTCCACCCGGTCACCGAGCGCCTCCGCGACGATGCCCGCGTAGTCGGCGAAGCGGTGGGCGGTCTCCCGCGCCGTCCAGCCGCCGGCGTTCTCCAGCTCCTGGGGGAGGTCCCAGTGGTAGAGCGTGAGCATCGGCTTCACGCCCCGCTCCAGGAGCTCGTCGGCCAGGAGACGGTAGAAGTCCAGGCCCCGCTGGACCGCCGGGCCGCGCCCGGTGGGCTGCACCCGGGACCAGGAGACGGAGAAGCGGTACGCGTTCACCCCGAGGTCCGCGATCAGTTGCACGTCCTCGGTGCGGCGGTGGTAGTGGTCGACCGCGACGTCGGCGTGGTCGCCGCCCTCCGTCTTGCCCGGTGTGTGACTGAAGGTGTCCCAGATGGAGGGGGTACGGCCGTCCTCCCGTACCGCGCCCTCGATCTGATGGGCGGAGGTCGCGGTGCCCCAGAGAAAGCCGGGCGGAAAGTGTGCGGACATGGAAGAGCCTCCGTGAGAGTCCTGAGAGTCTGAGAGTCCTGTGAAGGAGATGGGAGCGCGGGGGATCAGCCCTTGACGGCGCCCTGCATGATGCCGCCGACGATCTGCTTGCCGAAGAGCACGAAGACGGCCAGCAGGGGCAGCGTGCCGAGCAGCGCGCCCGCCATGATCACCGACTGGTCGGGGATGTAACCGCGGCCGAGCCCGGTCAGCGCCACCTGCACGGTGGGACTGCCGTTCTGGGTCAGCGCGATGATCGGCCAGAAGAAGTCGTTCCACGCCATGACGAACGTGAGCATCCCCAGCACCGCCATCGCGGGCCGCGCCGCAGGGAAGACCACGTGCCACACGATGCGCAGACTGCTCGCCCCGTCGACCCGGGCCGCCTCGATCAGTTCGGTGGGCAGCGCCCCGATCAGGTACTGCCGCATGAAGAACACCCCGAAGGCGCTCACCAGCGTCGGCAGGATGACCGCCTGGAGCTGATCGGTCCACTGGAGCTTGGCGACCATCATGTACAGCGGTACGACGCTGAGCTGCGGCGGCACCATCATCGTGCCGATGACCAGCAGCAGCAGGATGTTCTTGAAGCGGAAGCGGAGCTTGGCGAACGCGAAGCCCGCCAGCGTGGAGAAGACGACCGTGCCGATGGTGATGGAACCGGCCACGATCGCCGTGTTCAGCAGGGCCGACCCCATGTTGGCGTCGGTCCAGGCGATCTCCAGGTTCTTGAAGAGATTGCCGCCGAACCAGAACGGCGGCGGATTCTGCGCCAGCCGGTGGTTGTTGCGGGACGCCGCGATCGCCGTCCACACCAGGGGGAAGAGCGAGATCACCGTGAAGACGATCAGCACCGCGTAGGTGATCTTGCCGCCGTGCAGGTGCTTGCCGGCGCGTTTCCCGCCGCGCCGCCGCTTCCGCGTGCCCGAGGGCGCCTTCGGCGGGCTCACCGGCTCTGCCGGAGTCAGGGTTGTCATCGTGTCGCCCCTCATGAGCTCTTGCGCAGACGACGGCCGACCAGCCAGTTGACGGCGCCGATCAGCAGAAGGATCAGGAACATCGTCCAGGCGATGGCCGAGGCCCGGCCGAGGTGGAGATTGACCCAGCCCTGCTCGTACAGATAGAGACCGAGCGTCTGGAACTGGTGGTCGGCCCCGCCGGTGGCACCCGCGCCCCGGCTGAACAGGAGCGGCTCACCGAAGAGCTGGGTCGCGCCTATCGTCGACACCACACAGGTGAAGAGGATCGTCGGCCGCAGCGACGGGATCGTCACATGGACGAACTGCTGCCAGCGCGTGGCACCGTCCAGCGCCGCCGACTCGTAGAGATCGTTGGGGATCGCCTGCATCGCCGCCAGATAGATCAGCGCGTTGTAGCCGGTCCACCGCCAGACGACGATCGTCGACACGGCGAGCTGCGAGGTCCACTCGCCGTTCTCCCAGTCCACCGGACCGAAACCGACCTGACCCAGCGCCCAGTTGATCATCCCGATGTCACGGCCGAACAGCATGACGAACACGAGCGTCGCCGCGGCCACACTCGTCGCGTACGGAGTGAGGATCGCGACCCGGAAGAACATCGAGCCGCGCAGCTTGTAGTTGAGCAGATGCGCGATGCCGAGGGCGATCAGCAGCTGCGGGACCGTGGAGATGACCCCGATGGTCAGGGTGTTGCGCAACGCGTTCCAGAAGAACTCGTCCTCCATGAGCCTGGAGAAGTTGCGCAGCCCGATCCATTCCATGTCGTTCGGGGCGGTCAGCTCTACCTGGTGCAGCGAGGCCCAGCCCGTGTAGAGCAGCGGGAACAGCCCGAAGGCCAGGAAGAAGACGAAGAACGGCGCCACGAAGGCGTACGGACTCCACTTCAGGTCCCACCGGTACAGCCGGCTGCGCCTCTTGCCGCGCGCGGTATCCGGGGAGCCGCTGCCGTCCACGCGGCGCGGGGCCGCGCCCCCCTCGGGGAGGGGCGCGGCCGTGCGGGACTTACTTGTCGTTCCGCTCACCGGAGGTCACTTCTCCAGGGCGTTGTCGATCGCCTTCACCGCGGCGTTCCAGCCGTCCTTGGACGAGACGCCCTTCTGGTCGACCTGGAGCATGCCGACATCGGCCAGGTTCTGGGCGATGATCAGGTCCTTCGGGCCGACGACGGCCACCGGGATGTTCTTGGCGGCGTCGGAGAAGATCGTGCCGATCGGGGCGTCGTTGAAGTACGGGTCGGTGGCGCCGGAGACCTCGGGCAGTGTGAACGCGGCCTGCGCGCTCGGGAAGCTGCCCCGCTTGGCGAAGAAGGTCGCCTGCTGCTCGGGGGCGGTCAGCCAGGCGACGAGCTTGGCGGCCTCCTCCTTGTTCTTACCGGCCTCGGGCACGGTCAGGAAGGCGCCGCCCCAGTTGCTGGCCTTGGGCGCGGCTGCCACGTCCCACTTGCCCTCGGTCTTGTCGGCGCCCTTGTCCTTGATGTAGCCGAGCATCCACGGCGGGCAGGACATGGTGGCGAAGGTGCCGTTCACGATGGCCTGGTCCCATGAGGGCTGGAACTGCTGGAGCTTGGCCGTCAGGCCGAGGTCGGCCGCCTTGGCGGCGACGTCCCAGGCTTCCTTGACCGCCGGGCTGGTCTTGTAGATGACCTCCCCGTCCTTGTCGTAGAAGCGCTCGGAGGAGCCGCCCTGAACGGCGTTCATCAGACCGGAGGCCGAGTCGACGAACGCGGTGCCCTTGGGTGCCTTCGCCTTGTACGTCTCGCCCGCGTCGAGGAACTTCTGCCAGTCACCGGCCCACAGCTTGCCGACTTCCTCGCGGTCGGTGGGAAGCCCGGCCTTCTCGAAGAGGTCCTTGCGGTAGCAGACGCCCTGGGGGCCGATGTCCGTACCGAGCGCGACGGTCTTGTCGCTCTGGTCCGTGCCCTGGGACCACTTCCACTCCAGGAAGTTCTCCTTCTTCACCCCGGCGGTCTTGCCCAGGTCCACCAGCTTGGCGGACTGCGTCTGGGCGATCTCGGCGATGTTGTTGACCTCGATCGCCTGGATGTCGGCGAGGCCGCTGCCCGATGCGAGGTGCGTGAGCAGCTGCGGGTAGTAGTTCTCGTTCCGCTCGATCGAGGTCTGCTCGATGTTGATCTCGGGGTGGAGCTTCATGTACGCGTCGTACAGCCCCGCCTCCTTGAGACCGAAGGCACCGAAGACCCCGACGGTGATCGTCGTCTTGCCCTTGCCGTTGCCGCCCGATGACGGGCTCGACCCGGGGTCACCGGAATCCTCGGCGCAGCCGGCCAGAAGTCCGGCACCGAGCGCGGCGACGGCCGCGACGACCACGGCGCGGCGGAACGCACGGCGCGGCGGTGGTGCGGTCGTACCCCGGGTGAAGACAGAAGTGCGCATTGCGGCCTCCTTGTGCCCCGTGCGTGCCCTCCCCGGCCCAACTGCGCGAACGCGTCCGTACGTTGTTTCGCGCTGTGGTCCAGGTGAGGGGCGTGCGGGATATGTATGAGTCAGGTACGGTGGGAGCGCTCCCATACGTGATGTGTTGAAGGGTTGCGGCTCGCTGGGAGGGTGTCAAGGGACCGGACGGCGAGACTTGTTTCAGTTATCTCCTTGTGAGAAATTTTCGACGACTGGGAGGGGCAGCCATGACTGTTCGTGGAAGGCAGGGGCGGCGGCCCACACTGGAGGAGGTCGCGGCCAAGGCGGGAGTCGGCCGTGGGACGGTCTCCCGCGTGATCAACGGCTCACCGCGCGTGAGCGATGCGACCCGGGCCACGGTCGAGGCGGCGGTCAGCGAACTGGGTTACGTGCCCAACCGTGCCGCCCGCGCGCTGGCGGGCAACCGCACGGACGCCATCGCCCTCGTGGTGCCGGAGCCCGAGACCCGCTTCTTCGCCGAGCCGTACTTCTCCGACATCGTGCGCGGGGTCGGCGCGGCCCTCGCCGACACCGAGATGCAGCTGCTGCTCACCCTCGCGGGCAACGACCGCGAGCGCCGCAGCCTGGCCCAGTATCTGACCGCGCACCGCGTGGACGGCGTCCTGCTGGTCTCCGTACACGCCGACGACCCCCTGCCCGACCTGCTGGAACAGCTGGGGATGCCCTGTGTGATCAGCGGTCGCAGGCACGCCGCCGAACCGCTGGCGTCGGTCGACTCCGACAACTTCGAGGGCGCCCGTACGGCCGTCGGCCATCTGATATCCCGTGGCCGGCGCTCGATCGCCACGATCACCGGCCGCCTCGACGTGTACGGAGCGCAGCGCCGCCTCGACGGCTACCGCGAGGCCGTCGCCGCGGCGGGCCTGGCCCCCGACGAGCGTCTGATCGCCCCCGCCGACTTCACCGAGGAGGGCGGCGCCCGCGCCATGCGGGAGCTTCTCGCCCGCTGCCCCGACCTCGACGCGGTCTTCGCGGCGTCCGACGTGATGGCGGCGGGCGCCCGCCAGGTCCTGCGCGAGGCCGGCCGCCGTATCCCGGACGACATAGCCATGATCGGCTTCGACGACTCGGCGGTCGCCCGCCACATGGACCCGCCGCTCACGAGCGTCAGGCAGCCCACCGAGGAGATGGGCCGCACCATGACCCGCGTCCTGCTCCAGGAGATCGCGGCCCCCTCCGAGGACCGCCCGAGGATCGTGCTGCCCACCGAGCTGGTCGTACGGGACTCGTCCTGACCTGACACCGGCAGGGTGTCGGCACAACGAGAAGGGCCCCGGTCCGAAGACCGGGGCCCTTCTTTCAGGGTGAGTAACGGGACTTGAACCCGCGACATCCTGGACCACAACCAGGTGCTCTGCCAGCTGAGCTATACCCACCATGTCGCCCGGTCGCTTTTCCGACCGGCCGAGAAAAAGTGTACAGGGTCCGGGAGGGTGCTCGCGCCCCGGTTGTTTCCGCCCCGTCCACGGGCCCCGAAAGGCCCGTGACCAGGGGCGTCGCCCTTGGGGTGGGCCTACTCCGCCGGAGCCGTGAGGCGCGCGGCGATCTCCTTGGCGTGTGCCGAGTCGGGGCCGGGCTGCGGTACGAAGACGGCCTCCCGGTAGTAGCGGAGCTCCGTGATCGAATCGCGGATGTCCGCCAGCGCCCGGTGGTTGCCGTTCTTGTCCGGACTGTTGAAGTACGCCCTCGGGTACCAGCGGCGTGCCAGCTCCTTGACCGAGGACACGTCGACGATCCGGTAATGGAGGTAGCCCTCCAGCGACGGCATGTCCCGCGAGAGGAAGCCCCGGTCGGTACCGACCGAGTTTCCGCACAGCGGGGCCTTGCCCGGCTCCTTCACGTGCTCGCGCACATAGGCCATGACCTGCTCCTCGGCGGCTTCCAGGGTCGTACCCCCTGCAAGCTCGTCGAGGAGCCCCGAGGCGGTGTGCATCTGCCGCACCACCTCGGGCATGGTCTCCAGGGCCGCGTCCGGCGGGCGGATCACGATGTCCACCCCTTCGCCGAGCACGTTCAGCTCCGAGTCGGTGACCAGTGCGGCCACCTCGATCAGTGCGTCGTCCGTCAGCGAGAGCCCGGTCATCTCGCAGTCGATCCACACCATACGGTCGTTCATGCGCCCCACCCTACGGGGCGCTGCGCTGCCCCGGCAGGGCCGGGCGTCCCGGCGCGTACGCGTCAGGACCCGGTTTCATGTGCTCCGCGGAGCCTCCGGAACCCACCCCGACCGGGGCCGGCCCGGCCGGTGCGCTCCGACGGCCCGTGACCGTCCCCTGGGCGGGCACGACCGGATCGATCGCCGCGGCGATGCTCTCCAGCCCTCCGCTCTGCGGCCGGCGGGCCCGGTAGGCGGCCCGGTAGGCGGCCGGGGACGAGCCCAGCTGGCGGCGGAAGTGCCCGCGCAGCGCGACCGGGGAGCGGAAGCCGCAGCGGCCCGCGACCTCGTCGACCGAGTAGTCGGAGGTCTCCAGCAGCCGCTGCGCCTGCAGCACCCGTTGGGTGATGAGCCACTGGAGCGGTGCGCTGCCGGTGAGCGAGCGGAACCTCCGGTCGAAGGTCCGTCTGCTCATATAGGCGCGCGCCGCCAGCGTCTCCACGTCGAACTGCTCGTGGAGATGCTCCAGCGCCCAGGCCACCACCTCGGCGAGCGGGTCGGAGCCGATCTCCTCCGGCAAGGACCGGTCGAGGTAGCGCTCCTGGCCGCCGCTGCGGCGCGGTGGCACGACGAGGCGTCGGGCCAGTGCCCCGGCGGCCTCCGTGCCGTGGTCCGTGCGGACGATGTGCAGACAGAGATCGATTCCGGCGGCCGTGCCGGCGGAGGTGAGCACGTCGCCGTCGTCGACGAAGAGTTCACGCGGATCCACGTGCACCGACGGATAGCGCTTGGCCAGCGTCGGTGCGTACATCCAGTGTGTCGTCGCCGGGCGGCCGTCGAGCAGGCCGGCCGCGGCGAGGACGAACGCCCCGGTGCAGAGTCCGACGATGCGCGCACCCTCTTCATGGGCACGGCGCAGCGCGTCCAGCGCTTCCGCGGGCGGTGGTGATGTGATGGACCGCCAGGCGGGCACCACCACGGTGCCTGCCCTGCTGATCGCCTCCAGGCCGTACGGTGTGCTGAGTTCGAGTCCACCCGTGGTGCGCAGTGGTCCCTCTTCGCCCCCGCAGACGAGCAGCCGGTAGCGGGGAACTCCCGCGTCCTGCCGGTCGATTCCGAAAACGGAGAGCGGGATGGAGCTCTCGAAGATAGGGCCGCCGCTGAAAAGCAGTACGGCCACAACCTCCCGGCGTCGCCGCCCGGTCAGCTTCCGTCCGGCCTCCGTTGCGGTAGCAGAGTCCTGGCTCATGACGCTAAGCCCCCCTCGGTGTTCGCGTCTCCCTGGTCCTTACGGGCCTGTCGCTCCTGCACGTTTCCCCTCGGTCTCGCACGAGTCCGCAGACTTCGTCCCATGATCGAATCTACTGCGTCCCGTGGTGCCGCAGTGACACGTTCCCCCACCGGCACTATGTCGACAAGGCCACTTGGCGCGAAGCCGTCGATCACGAAGCGTTCCACTCGCGAGGCGCCCAGGGAAGTGCGTCGCGCGATCATGGCCCGTCCCCGTTGGGTAAAAGCGTACCGCGCGGTCTATTCCTGCCTGGTGGCACGTGGGTTGGCCGGGCAGATCACCAAGAGTTGGGCACTGGCTCGAAGTTGGCTGAAAACCAGCGGTTGTGTGCGCGGAATCCAGTCACACCCGGCGCACCACCCCTTCTCTATCGCCCGCCCCGGCGCGCCCCTTCGACAATGCGGGCGGGTTTCTGATCATGCGGGAGAGACGTCTCGCGGGCGGTGCCGTGCTCGGAACGGCACAGCAGCAGCCGGCAGGCGGCGGTGACGGCGGCGAGCCCGATGGCCAGGAGCGTGGCACTGCCGGCCCGGGTGCCGTACACCGCGAAGGCGGCGGGGACGAGCAGGCACCAGAACAGCCCCCAGCGGACCGCGTCCGGTGACGCGGGAGATCCCGCGGGCTCGGCGCGAGGTGTGCCGGCGGTCGGGTCGGTCGGGGCGGCCGGGGGTGCGGACACGGCTACGGGCACGGTTTCTGCTCCCTGGAAGGCTGTGGTGGCTCAGTGTGACGGTGGGGCTAACGCCGGAGCGCTACGCCTGGTCACTGCTCGTCGCGGTGGTGCCGGTCCGGACCCCTCCACGTAAGGGGGAAGGAAGGGGAATGGTGTCGTCCGGTCGGGTGAGGCTCGGTGTACGGCACAACCGGCATTGCCATACGCTGCCGCCTCGGGCATGCTCCCTGCAACGTCGCACGCGCTTTGCGGGGGTCTGGGCTGTGAAGGAGTGGGGCCGTACCCTTGGGGGTATGGGGTTGGGAAGATGATTCCCGGACACACCTTTAGCAACTGGAAACACCGCCCGAAGCCGCTCCCTCCACACGAGGACTCTCTTCGCCGAGACACCGATGGCCGGTCACGAAATCCCTGAACCCGCAGACCGCAAGCAGGTCGCCGACCCACGGTCGGACCCGCAGACGGTCGAAGAAACACGTCATTCCTGCGATCCCGCCTTCCGGCATGGGGTCGTGGTCGGTTTCGACGGCTCCACGTCCAGTGAACGGGCCCTCGCGTACGCCATCGGCATGGCATCGAGGTCCGGTTCGGGCCTGATCATCGTCCATGTCGCCAACCGGCTGCCGACCACCGTCTGGGCCGGCTGCGAGCCCCCCGTCTTCGTCGACGTGCCGGATCACCGCACCGAGGTCCTCGGTCTGGAGCTGGCCTGCGCGGAGTACCTCTCCGAGGTGCCGTGGGTGCTCGTCGAGCGCGGCGGGGACATCTGCCACGAGCTGGAGGAGGTCGGCCGGGAGTATTCGGCGGACGCCATCGTCGTGGGCTCCACGCACGGCATCGTCGGCCGGATCTTCGGTTCGGTGGCGGGCCGGCTGGCACGCCGGGCACAGCGCCCGGTCATCGTCATTCCCTGACGCCGCGGAATCGCCTGAGGCCCGCGGAATCCCCCTGACGCGCGCGAAGGACCGACGAGGCGTCAAAAACCCTGTGTACGCGGCAAATCTACCGATGCGTAGGGGTGGATTGTGCGCTTGTGAAGGGTATCCCGACGGTACGTGGAAACAGCACCACACCTGAAGGGAGCCCGCCGTGGACAAAGACGTCTCCGCGGGAAGCGCCAGTACCACCACCCTCGGTCATCTCGCCCTGGGAATCACTCTGTTGGCGTTCGGCATCGGCAGCACCGGAGTCATCGACGGTGTGACCGCGGCCGACGCCGTCACACTCGCGCTCTATGTCGGCGGTATCGCCCTGTTCGTCACCGGGCTCCTGGAGTTCCGGGCGGGCAACGCCTTCGCCGGGACGGCCTTCGCCGGCCTCGGCGCGTTCTGGTTCACCTGGGGCACCGGCGCGGGCGCGTCGGTCTCCGCCGACGCGGCCGGGCTCTTCCTGCTGCTCTGGGCGCTCTTCGCGCTCAGCCTGACCCTCGGGGCGGCGGGCAGCGGTCCGCTCGCCCAGGGGATGTACGCACTGCTCTTCCTGGGCCTGCTGCTCATGGGCGTCGGGCAGTTCGCGGGCAGTGACGGTCTCGGCGAGGCCGGTGGCTGGTGCGCGGCGGTCGCCGGTCTCGCGGCCTGGTACGGGGCTACGGCGGCGCTGGCCAGTTGGCCGACCGCTCTGCCCAAGCGTGCTGCCGGCCGGGGCGTGACGGCCGCCGGCTGAGGCAGCGGACCGGCCGGCGCGGAGGCGGCGCCGGCCCGCGATGGAGCGGCTCCGCACCACAGTGGCGTGGTGCGGGGCCGCTCTCCGTGCCGTACGGACGACTGTCCGGGGTGACGGACTTCTACTCGACGGTGACGGACTTCGCCAGGTTGCGCGGCTTGTCGATGTCGCGGCCCATGGCCAGCGCCGTGTGGTACGCGAAGAGCTGGAGCGGGATGCCCATCAGGATCGGGTCCAGCTCGTTCTCGTTCTTCGGTACGACGATGGTGTGGTCGGCCTTCTCCTGCACCTGGTGGGCGACGGCGAGGATGCGACCGCTGCGGGCCTTGATCTCCTCCATCGCGGCGCGGTTCTTCTCCAGCAGCTCGTCGTCAGGGACGATCGCCACGGTCGGCATCGCGGGCTCGATGAGGGCGAGCGGGCCGTGCTTCAGCTCGGATGCGGGGTAGGCCTCGGCGTGGATGTACGAGACCTCCTTGAGCTTCAGCGAGGCCTCACGGGCGACGGGGTAGCCGCGCACCCGGCCGATGAACATCATCGACTTGGCGTCCGCGTACTCGGCGGCCAGCTTCTTGATCTCGTCCTCGGTCGCGAGGATCTCGCTGATCTGGCCGGGCAGCTTGCGCAGGCCGTCGATGATCCGCTTGCCGTCGGCGACCGACAGGTCACGGATGCGGCCCAGGTGCAGGGCGAGCAGGGCGAACGAGACGACCGTGTTGGTGAAGCACTTGGTCGAGACGACGCAGACCTCGGGCCCGGCGTGGACGTACGTACCGCCGTCGGCCTCCCGGGCGATCGCGGAGCCGACCACGTTGACGATGCCCAGGACGCGAGCGCCCTTGCGCTTGAGCTCCTGGACCGCGGCCAGTACGTCGTACGTCTCGCCCGACTGGGAGACCGCGACGTACAGGGTGTCGGGGTCCACGACCGGGTTGCGGTAGCGGAACTCGGAGGCGGGCTCGGCGTCCGCGGGGATGCGGGCCAGCTCCTCGATCAGCTGGGCGCCGATCTGGCCCGCGTGGTACGAGGTGCCGCAGCCGAGGATCTTGATCCGGCGGACCCCGCGCGCCTCACGGGCGTCCAGGTTCAGACCGCCGAGGTGCACGGTGGAGAACCGGTCGTCGATCCGCCCGCGCAGCACGCGGTCCACGGCGTCGGCCTGCTCGGAGATCTCCTTGTGCATGTACGTGTCGTGGCCGCCCATGTCGTACGAGGCGGCCTCCCACTCCACGGTGGTCGGCGTCGCCGTCGTGGTGGAGCCCTCCGTGGTGTACGTACGGAAGTCGTCGGCCTTGAGGGTGGCCATCTCGCCGTCGTCGAGGGTGACGATCTGGCGGGTGTGGGCGACCAGCGCGGCGATGTCGGAGGCGACGAACATCTCCTTCTCGCCGATGCCGAGCACGACGGGGGAGCCGTTGCGGGCGACGACGATGCGGTCGTTGAAGTCGGCGTGCATGACGGCGATGCCGTACGTGCCCTCGACCACCTTCAGCGCCTGGCGGACCTTCTCCTCCAGAGTGTCCGCCTGCGAGCGGGCGATCAGGTGGACCAGCACCTCGGTGTCGGTCTCGGAGAGGAAGACGATGCCTTCGGCGACGAGCTTCGCACGGAGCTCGGTGGCGTTGTCGATGATGCCGTTGTGGACGACGGCGACCTTGTTGTCGGCGTCCATGTGCGGGTGGGCGTTCTCGTCGCTCGGCGCGCCGTGGGTGGCCCAGCGGGTGTGGGCGATGCCGGTGGTGCCGGCGAAGCGCTTGGGGACGCGGGCCTCCAGCTCGCGGACCCGGCCCTTGGCCTTGACCATCTTCAGGGTGCCGGGCTTGCCCGCCGCGGCCTTGCTGGTGACCACGAGGCCCGCCGAGTCGTAACCCCGGTACTCCAGCCGCTGAAGACCCTCCAGCAGCAGGGGTGCCACATCACGCCTGCCGATATAACCGACGATTCCGCACATAGAGTCTCTGCCCCTCCATCGACGTACAAAGTGAGTGCTCAGCCGTAGACGATGCGGCGCAGCTGGCGGAGCGAGAGCTCCGGCGGTGCGACCGCGCGGTACGGCAGCTCGGCCGCGATCCGTTCGAAGATCTCCGTGTTCACCAGGCCGCCGGACTGCAGTTCGCGGTGGCGGCGGCGGACGAAGGCATCCGTCGTCTCGTCGAAGTACGCCAGCACGTCAAGGATCACCCGGGTCGCTTCGCCGCGCTGGAGCGCGGTGCTGCGCACCAGGTGGTCGATGAGGTCGTCATGCGACGAGCGGCGTTCGAGCACTCGTCGATATTGCGCGCCAGGGGCGTATTCCGCAAGAAATCTGCCCGATATCGGGCAGGGAGACGCGGAAACGCGCCCTCGTCCGGGGTGTGGCCGCCTCGGGATGCGGCCGAAGTGGTCTAGTCCCTTGACCCACCGGTGATACGCGCGATACGGATGGTGACCGTTCGGTTGCTCGAGAACCACAGGTGCGAACCCGAGGAAAGGGCCCCTTGTGAGACAGCACAGAACGTTTTCCCGTCTGTTCGGCTCGCTGCTGCTCGTCGTGGCGGCCGGCATCTCCAGTGTCGGAGCCGCCCCCGGCAGCGGCGGCGAGGCCGCTCCCGCACCGCCCAGGCCGCTCGGCGAGATCGTGCCCGCCCCCGCCAAGGTGAAGCCCGGCGGATCCCCGTACGCCCTCACGCAGAGCACCCGCATCCGGGTCGACGACGGCTCCGCCGAGACCCGGCGGATCGGCGAGTACCTGGCGGACCGGCTGCGCCCCTCCACCGGATACCCGCTGCCCGTCACCGATCAGGACGGCCGCGACGGCATCCGCCTCCGGCTCGGCTCCACCGACGCTTCGCTCGGCTCCGAGGGCTACCGGCTCCAGTCCTCCGGCGGCTCCGTCACCATCACCGCGCGCGGCCCCGCCGGTCTCTTCCACGGGGTGCAGACACTGCGGCAGCTGCTCCCGGCCGACGTGGAGAAGGGCAGCGTCCAGGAAGGGCCGTGGAAGGTCGCGGGCGGCACGCTCACCGACGCCCCGCGCTACGCGTACCGGAGCGCGATGCTCGACGTCTCGCGGCACTTCTTCTCCGTCGCCGAGGTCAAGCGGTACATCGACCAGCTCGCGCTCTACAAGATCAACACCCTGCACATGCATCTCTCCGACGACCAGGGCTGGCGCATCGCGATCGACTCCTGGCCCAGGCTCGCCGAGTACGGCGGCTCCACGGAGGTCGGGGGCGGGCCCGGCGGCTACTACACCAAGAGCGACTACAAGGAGATCCTCGGCTACGCGGCCTCGCGCTACATGGAGGTCGTGCCCGAGATCGATATGCCGGGCCACACGAACGCGGCCCTCGCCTCGTACGCCGAGCTGAACTGCGACGGGGTCGCGCCGCCGCTCTACACGGGCACGAACGTGGGCTTCAGCTCGCTCTGCGCGCCGAAGGCCGTGACGTACGACTTCGTCGACGACGTGATCCGCGAGGTGGCCGCGCTCACGCCCGGCCGGTACATCCACATCGGCGGCGACGAGGCGCACTCCACGAGCCACGAGGACTACGTGACGTTCATGGACAAGGCGCAGGCGATCGTCGGGAAGTACGGCAAGACCGTGGTCGGCTGGCACCAGCTGACCGGGGCGAAGCCGGTGGCGGGTGCGGTGGCGCAGTACTGGGGCTACGACCGGACGAGCGCCGCCGAGAAGCAGCAGGTGGCGGATGCCGCGAAGAACGGCACGAAGCTGGTGCTGTCCCCGGCGGACCGTACGTACCTGGACATGAAGTACGACGCGAGCACCAAGCTGGGTCTTGCCTGGGCCGGCTACGTGGAGGTGCAGCGCTCGTACGACTGGAACCCGGCGACGTACCTCGCGGGCGCTCCGGCGGACTCGGTCCTCGGCGTCGAGGCGCCGCTCTGGTCGGAGACGCTGTCCAACAGCGACGAGATCGACCAGATGGCGTTCCCGCGGCTGCCGGGGGTGGCCGAGTTGGGATGGTCACCGGCGGCCACGCACGACTGGGATTCGTACAAGGTGCGGCTGGCCGCACAGGGGCCGCGGTTCTCGGCGCTCGGTATCAACTACTACCGGTCGCCGCAGGTGCCGTGGGGCGCGGAGTGAGGTGACCGGGGGTGTCCGGCCGGACGGGCTTGGAATCAAGCCCGTCCGGCACTTCCTACCGGCCGGCTATCGGGTTCTTCAGCGTGCCGATCAGCTGGAGTGCGCCCGCCGGGTCCGTCAGGTCCACCATCTGCTTGTTGTTGCGCAGTTGCAGACGGTTCAGACAGGACAGCGCGAACTCCTCCGTGAACAGGTCGTACTGCTTGAACTTGTCCGCGAGGTACGGCACCGACTCCTGGTAGCCGCTCACGCACTCCGCGACCGTCCGCCAGAACGTGTCCTCGTCGAGGATTCCCTCCGTGGCCAGGCCCGCGCCCAGGAAGCGGAAGAAGCAGTCGAAGACGTCGGTGAGGACCGAGAGGAGCTTCATGTCCTCGGGGACCTCGGCGCGGATGCGCTCGACCTGGGGCGGCAGCACCGCGTCCGGGTCCATGACCGCGATCTCCTCGGCGATGTCCTTGAAGATCGTGCGGCGTACGACGCCGTCCTCGACGACCAGGATGACGTTCTCGCCGTGCGGCATGAAGACCAGGTCGTAGGCGTAGAAGCTGTGCAGCACCGGGACGAGGTACGCGTCCAGGTAGTGGCGCAGCCACGCCGCGGGAGCCAGCCCCGACTCGGCGATCAGCACACCCGCGACGGAGCTGCCCTCGTGGTCGGTGTGGAGCAGCGAGGCCATCGTGGCGACCCGCTCGCCGGGTGCCAGGTCCGGGACGGGGCTCTCGCGCCAGAGTGCGGCGAGCATCTTCAGGTACGGGGAGCCCTTGGCGGTCGCCGCCTCGTACGCCCGGTGGTGGTAGCCGATGGCCGCCCGCTCCCGGATGATCGAGAACCGGGCGCGGCGCAGCAGTTCGTCGCGCTCGACGACTCCCGCGAGCCAGTCGTTGATCGCGGGCGTCGCCTCCATGTACGCGGCCGAGAGCCCGCGCATGAAGCCCATGTTGAGGACGGAGAGCGCCGTCTTCACATAGTGCTTCTCGGGGTGGTCGGCGTTGAAGAACGTACGGATCGACTGCTGTGCGAGGTAGGCGTCGTCGCCCTCGCCCAGGCAGACCAGGTGCTGCTGGGCGAGCTCCCCGGCGAAGGTGACGGACAGCTTGTTCCACCACTGCCAGGGGTGCACCGGGATGAGGAGGTAGTCGTCGAGGTCGAGGCCGAGACCGCTCATCGTTCCGGCGAACCGGGTGCGGGTCTCCTCGCTCAGCTCACCGGCGATCAGCGTCCCGTAGTCGAGCCCGGCGCCCGCGGTGAACGTGGCGCGGCCGCGGCGGGCGGCCAGCCAGACCAGCCGGATCTCGGCCGCCGTCTCGGGGGCGTACGCGCGGTACTCGTCCACGCCGAAGCCGAGGCGCCCGTTGTTGGCGACGAAGCAAGGGTGGCCCTCGGTCATCCCCGTCTCGATGGCCTGGAATCCCGCGGCGACGAGTTCGGCGGAGGTGGCCGGTTCCTTGGTCAGTTTGTACGCGGTTCCGGCCAGCGTGGAGGAGATCTCCTCCAGGTAGACCGGCAGGATCTCCGCCGAGAGACCCAGTGTCGAGCGCAGCTCGATGAAGAAGTCCAGCGCGTCCAGAGGCAGTTCGGAGCCGTGCCGGTGGCGGGTGATGGAGTCCGCGTCGACCTGCCAGTGGTCGAGGGCGAAGCGTCTGGCTGCGAAGCGGTACTCGGTCTCCGCGTCGTCGCTCCGTACCGAGTAGCGGTCGTCGCCGAGCGGGGCGGGGGCCAGCAGGCGTTCGTGGGTGAACTCGGCGAGGCCCTTGCGGATCAGCAGCCGGTTGGCGGTGGCCCAGCGTTCGGGGGAGAGGTGGGCGACGCTGTCGGTGAGGGCCGGCATCAGGAGAGACCTCCGGTCGTGGCCTGGAACTGTTCGCGGGTGCAGGCGCTGAGCAGCGCGGTCTTCTCCGGCTTGGTGATCTCCCGGAGGACCTCGAAGCCGACGGCCTTGTTGAGGGCGTGCACCGCGCCGTTGCGTACGTCGGGCTCGACGACGACCCGGAGCACCGAGGGGTCGGCGAACATCTCCTTCATCACGGCCGTGATCACGGCGAGCGTGAAGCCGTGCAGCGGGGTGTCGGTGGGGGCGACCAGGAAGTGCATCCCGATGTCGCCCGGCTCGGCCTCGTACAGCCCCTTGAGCTCGACCTCTGCCGGGTCGTAGCGCTCCATGAGGAAGGCGGGCTCCCCGTCGTGGAGCCCGATGAAGGCGTCGTGGTGCGCGTGGGAGGCGATCGCCATGTACTCCCGCTCGACGTCCTGGAGCCGGGCGTCGCCCATCATCCAGAAGGACGCCTTGGGGTGGGTGACCCAGCCGTGCACCAGCTCGGCGTCGGAGAGGGGGTCCAGGGGGCGGGTGGTGAAAGTACCGATGGTCTGGCTCATATCGCGAACTCCTGGAAGGCGATGGACTTCTCGACCGGGTAGTACTCACGGCCGAGCAGTTCGCCGATGATGTACGCGTTGCGGTAGGCACCCATGCCCAGGTCGGGCGAGGTGATCGAGTGGGTGTGCGTGCCCGCGTTCTGGAGGAACACACCGCGTCCCGTGGTGTCGATGCTGTAGTTGCGGGCCACGTCGAAACGGCCCCGGCTGTCGTGTCTGAGCCGGTCGCCGATCGGTTCCAGGAACGCCGGAGGGGTGTACTTGTAACCCGTGGCGAGGATCAGTCCCTGGGTGCTCAGGGAGTAGTCCTTGCCCTGCTCCTCCTGGCGCAGTCCCAGGGTGTACGTGCCCGTCTCCTCCTCGTAACTCGCGCTGTTGAGCGAGGAGTTGGTGAGCAGCCTGGTGGGGACGGGGCCCGGCAGGTTCTTCTGGTAGAGCAGGTCGAAGATCGAGTCGATCAGTTCGCCGTCGATCCCCTTGAAGAGGCCCTTCTGGCCGGACTCCAGCCGGTAGCGGGCCTCCTCGGGCAGGGCGTGGAAGTAGTCCACGTACTCCGGCGAGGTCATCTCCAGCGTCAGCTTGGTGTACTCCAGCGGGAAGAACCGCGGGGAGCGGGTCACCCAGTTGAGCCGGTAGCCGTGCACATCGATCTCGGAGAGCAGGTCGTAGTAGATCTCAGCCGCGCTCTGGCCGCTGCCGACGAGGGTGATGGACTCCTTCGCCTGGAGCGCCGCTTTCCCCTCCAGATAGCGGGAGTTGTGCAGCAGGTCGCCGCCCAGGCCCTGGCACGCCTCCGGGATGTACGGCGGGGTTCCGGTGCCCAGGACCAGGTGGCGGGCGCGGAAGACGCTGTCGGCGGTGCGGACGGTGTAGAGGCCGTCGCTCTCCTCGTACGTAACCGACTGGACGGTCTGCTTGAAGCGGACGCTGCTCAGTTTGGCGGCGGCCCAGCGGCAGTAGTCGTTGTACTCGGTCCGCAGGGGATAGAAGTTCTCGCGGATGTAGAAGGAGTAGAGCCGGCCCCGCTCCTTGAGGTAGTTCAGGAAGGAGTACGGCGACGTCGGGTCGGCCATCGTCACCAGGTCCGACATGAACGGCGTCTGGAGATGGGCTCCTTCGAGAAACATACCGGCGTGCCACTCGAAGTCCGGCTTGGACTCCAGGAAGACGCCGTTCAGCTCGTCGATCGGCTCGGTCAGGCACGCGAGCCCGAGGTTGAACGGTCCGAGGCCGATCCCGATGAAGTCGTGGGGGTCAGGAAGCGCGGTCAAGGGTGTCTCCCAGGTACTGCTCGGCGTGGCCCGAGATCAGGTCGAGGACCGCGGCGATGTCACGCACGGTCGTTTCGGGGTTCAGCAGGGTGAACTTCAGGTACTGGCGGTCGCCGACCTTCGTCCCCGCGACGACGGCCTCGCCGGAGGCGAACAGGGCCTTGCGGGCGTAGAGGTTGGCCCGGTCGATCGCGGCGGGCGCGGTGACGTCGGCGGGGATGAAGCGGAAGACCAGGGTGGAGAGCTGGGGCTCGACGACGACGTCGAAGCGCGGATCGGCGGCGAGGAGCCGCCAGCCGTCGGCGGCCAGGTCGCAGACCTCGTCGAAGAGCTCGCCGACACCGTCGGCGCCCATGACGCGCAGCGTCATCCAGAGCTTCAGCGCGTCGAATCTGCGGGTGGTCTGGAGGGACTTGTCCACCTGGTTCGGGATGCGCTCCTGGGCCATCCGCTGCGGGTTGAGGTATTCCGCGTGGTACGTGGCATGGCGCAGCGTCGCCCGGTCGCGGACCAGCACGGCCGAGGAACTGACCGGCTGGAAGAAGGACTTGTGGTAGTCCACGGTGACGGAGTCGGCGCGCTCGATGCCGTCGATGAGGTCCCGGCGGGTGCGCGAGGCCAGCAGGCCGCAGCCGTAGGCGGCGTCGACGTGCATCCAGGCGGAGAAGCGCTCGCAGAGGGCGGCGATCTCGGGGAGCGGGTCGATGGAGCCGAAGTCGGTGGTGCCGGCGGTGGCGACGACCGCCATCGGCACGGCGCCTTCCGCGACGCACTGCTCCAGTGCGCGGGCCAGGGCCACGGTCTGCATGCGCTTGTTGCTGTCGACGGGCACGGGCACGACGGCGTCGGGGCCCAGACCGAGGAGTTTCGCCGACTTCTGGACGCTGAAGTGACTGCACTCGGAGGCGAAGATCCGCAGTCGGGTGAAGTGCTCCGGACGGGACTTGGCCTCCTCGCGGGCCAGCAGCAGGGCCTGGAGGTTCGACTGCGTACCGCCGCTGGTGAAGATGCCGTCCGCGGCCGGGCCGAGGCCGATGCGCTCGGTGGTCCAGTCGATCAGTTTGCGCTCGATGAGCGTGCCGCCCGCGCTCTGGTCCCAGGTGTCCAGGGAGGAGTTGACGGCCGAGAGCACCGCCTCGCCGAGGACGGCGGGGATGACGACCGGGCAGTTGAGGTGGCCCAGGTAGCGCGGGTGGTGGAAGTAGACGGCGTCGCGCAGATAGACGTCCTCGAGTTCGTCGAGAGCGGCCGTGGCGTCGCCCAGGGGCCTGTCCAGGTCTATCGCGTCGATGACGGGTGCGAGCTCGTCGACGCCGATTCCGCTGAACGGCCGCTCGGTGGCGGCGAGTTTGGCCGCGACCCGTTCGACTCCTGCGGTGACGGAGAGACGGTAGTGCTCTGCGGTCGAGTCGTTGAGCAGGTGCGAACGCATGAGGGGGGTCCTCCCGGGTGAGGGGAACTTCATCGAAACCCTCCGGGCAGGAGAAAGGGGACGAGGGCGCGATGTCGAAGTAAGGTTAGCCTAACCTAAGTTTCGACCTTCGCGTCCCCCGTCCCCCATGGGGCCCGGAAGTTGTCTGGTTTATGCGTCTTCGGTGGCCGCTTCGGCGCGCGACTGGTCCTCGCTGAGCCCGCGGCGCCAGTACCCGACGAAGGTCACTCGCTTACGGTCGAACTCCCGCTCCCGTACGAGGTGCCGGCGCAGTTCCCGCACCTCGGAGGACTCGCCCGCGATCCAGACGTACGGGGTTCCGGCGGGCAGCTCCGCGGCGCGGACGGCGTCCACGGCCGAGGGTGCGCCCTCGTCGCGTACCAGCCAGTTGATCTTCGCGCGGGCGGCGGTGTTGAGGGCCTGGCGGTCCTCGGTGTGCGCGACCTCCAGCCAGACCAGGGCGCGCATCCCGGCCGGCAGCCACTCCAGGGCGGCCGAAGCGGCGGGCAGCGCCGTCTCGTCGGCCCAGATCAGCACCCAGTCGGTGTCCTGCGGGGGGCGGAAGCGGACGGCCGTGTTGTCCTCGACGGCCGGGCCGAGTGCTTTGAGCAACTGGCCCGGAGCGGCGGCGGTCGCCCAGCGGCAGGCCGGGCCGCCGTCCTCGTGCAGTGCGAAGTCGATGTCTATCTCGGTCGAACCGTCGGCGGCGCGGCGCTGGGCGCGCACCGTGTACGAGCGCATGACCGCCCGCTCGTCCTCGGGGAGCTCCCGCCAGGCGGTGAACCACTCGCCGTCCTCGTCGACCGGGACCACGGGCTCGGACTGCCCGGGATGCGGCAGGAAGAGCGAGAGGCTCTGGTCCCGGCCCCCGGCGGCGAAGCCGTCGAGACCGGGACCGCCGAAGGTGATCCTGAGCATGGAAGGACCGAGCCGTCTGGTCCGCAGAACCGCCAGCCCGAAGAACCGGAAGGGAGCTGTGGCGGGTTCGGTGGCGGTCGTCATGCGGGTGCTCCTCCGGGACGGGTCGGCGGTCCGAAGGAAGGTTAGCCTACCCTTGCCAAGGGTGGGGCCTATTCGGGGTCCGGACACGGCGCAGCAGGGACCGCTTTCGCGCGCCGAGGGTTGTACGTGCGGGGCTTAAGCGCGTAATGCTCCTTTCGTTCCAACAGTTGACATGAACCCCTCCAGAAGCAGTACAACTCTTGCGCCGGTGACCAACGCTGGGGCGCCGGTCCGGTACCGACCGTCGCCGCCCAGTCGTTTCGCGTACCCCTGCGAACAGCACTGGTCCGGTGCGGTCCGAAGGCACTGAGGGTGACAAACGCGATGTTCGGACCACGTACACGCAGAAATCTGACAACCGGCACGATTACGGTGCTGCTCTTAGCGGGCCTGCCACAACCCGCGTTCGCCGCCCAGGTCGAGGGCAAAGCGCTCGTCGACGGGGTACGGAGCTGGTTCGGGGCCGACGACGGTGACGACGGGGAGAGATCCCGACCACCCGAGCTCCCCGACGAGGGGGTGCCGGACAACGAACGCCTCCCGGAGGGGCGCGAAGCGCCCAAGGCGAAGCGGACGGGCGAGCTCGAGGAAAGACGTACGCCCAGTGCGCGCTACTGGAAGCTCTCCGACGGCAGGGTCCAGGCCGAGGTCTCCGGCACCCCGACGCACTACGAGTCGGGCAAGGACTGGAAGGCCATCGACACGACGGTGCGCCCCACCGGCCGTGACGGCTTCAGCCACGCCAACACGACCAATGTCGCCGGGACATCGTTCGGCTCCGATCCGGACCGGCTCGTCCGCTTCAGTACCGAGTCCGGCCACTGGGTGACCCTCGGCCTCAAGAAGCCGGCCGAGTCGAAGCTCACCCCGAAGGTGTCCGGCAACGCCGTCACCTACTCCGGCGCCCTGGGCGCGGGAGCGGACCTGCGGTACACCGTCGGCCACGGGTCGGTGAAGGAGGACATCGTCCTCGCCGCCCCGCCCGCCGGGAACGCGGCGTACGCCTTCAGCCTCGACACCAAGGGCCTGACGGCCAAGCAGCTCAAGAACGGCTCCATCGCCCTCTACAGCGAGAGCGGCGGCCCCGAGCGCCCCGAACTGGTCATTCCCGCGCCGTTCATGACGGACGCGAAGAAGGACGCCGGGTCGCCGTACGGAACGTCCTCCAGCGACGCCGTCGAGCAGAAGCTCTCGGGCACGAAGGGCAGTTACGAGCTGGTCCTGCGCCCGGACGCGAAGTGGCTGGCGGCCCCCGAGCGGCAGTACCCGGTGGTGATCGACCCGACCATCTCGATCCAGCCGACGTCCACCCAGTCCCAGGACGTCATGATCTCCTCGGACGATCCCGGCGCGAACTACGATGGCAACTGGCGGCTGTCCGTCGGTGCCACGAGCCTGGGCGGGGCCTCCCGCGCCCTGGTGCGGTTCCCGCTGACCGGCGTCCCGGCCGGCGTGAAGCTGGACTCCGCCGACCTGAAGCTCTACTACGACCAGACGCACGCCGCGGGCGACACGGACGTCCCCCTGGAGGCGCACCGCGCCACCGCGGCCTGGGACGAGACCACCGCCAACTGGTCCAACAGCAAGGACATCACGGGTGAGCTCTCCGGCACCTCGGTAGTCGTGGACGACGGGGACACCGGCGCCACTGCCGCGCAGGGTGCCTGGCCCGCGTCCACGAACACCGCGTTCACGCAGTACGCGATCAACCGGGACTACCTGTTCAACAAGGACACGGTCGCCGGGGACACGTACACCTGGCAGCCGAAGATCCCCTCGGACGGCACCTACCGGGTCGACGTGCACAGCGTCCCCGCGTCCGACCGGGCCACGAACGCCCCGTACACCGTGACGTACGACGGTGGCACGAAGGCGTACGCCGTCGACCAGCGCACCGGTACGGGCGGCGTGTGGAAGACGCTCGGCAGCCACCCCTTCAAGGCGGGCAACGCCGGCAAGGTCGTCCTCGGCGACGGCCCCGTCAACGCCTCCACCGGGGTCATCGCCGACGCCGTACGGCTTACCAAGGACGCCACGGTCACCAAGCGGGCGGGGGTCGTCAACACCTGGCACTCCTTCGGTGTCACCGACACCGTGCAGTCCTGGATCAACGGCACCAACACCAACAACGGCTTCGTGGTCAAGGCGGCCGACGAGTCCGCGAGCGCCCCCAGGGGCGGTCCGCGCTACGAGGCCGCCGAATTCGCGTACAAGGGCGAGGGCGCCAACTTCCCGCGTCTCGTGCTGACCTGGGGCCGCCCCGGAGTCACCCTCGACGCACCCCGGGTCATCCACTCCACCGGCGCCGAGCTGAACTGGTCCGCGTACGCTGACCCGTCCGCCGCCTCGACGGCCGACGACATCGTGGAGTACCAGGTACACCGCAGCGTGTTCCAGACCTTCACGCCGTCCTCGCAGACCCTGCTCGCGCCCGTGGCGCCCACCAGCAGGGCCTATACGGACTCCACCGCCACCCCGACCCCGGCCGACTCGGCGGACACCTTCGGGAACGTCTTCTACTACATGGTCGCGGTGAAGACCCGGGACGGGCAGGTGATCCCGGCTCCCACCGAGATCGTCAAGCTGCCCACCGCCGGCCGGACCACCGTCGTCCTCCAGGGCGACGCGGCGGACACCACGCTCTCCAGTGCCCAGCCGGCCACCGGCCACGACGCGATCTCCGAGTCGTCGATCAACCATCCGTGGATGACGGTCGGCAACAACTCCCCGTCGCTCGGCAAGACGCGGGCGCTCCTGAAGTTCCCCTCGCTGAGCGAGGTGCCCGCCGGGGCGCGCGTCCTCGAGGCGCAGCTCGACATGTGGGGCACGACGACCACCACCGGCACCGCCGGGGCGGTCTACGAACTGCGCGGGCTCACCAAGGACTTCGACGAGTCCACCGCGAGCTGGAACAACGCCACCGCCACCACCCCGTGGACGGCACCCGGCGGTGACCTCGGCACGGCTGTCGCGGACACCGTGGGTGAGGTCACCAACGACCCCGCCCGCCAGAGCTGGATGCTCACCTCGCTGGCCCAGCAGTGGGTCTCCACGCCCACGAGCAACAAGGGCGTGGCGATCAAGCTCCAGAACGAGACGCTGAGCGGACCGCAGGAACGCACCGTGTTCCTGTCCTCCGAGGCCGAGGAGCCGCAGCTGCGGCCCCAGCTCGTCGTCACGTACATCGACAAGTCCACGGACTCCACGTACTTCGCCCCCGACACCCCGTCGCGGATGATCCCGGGCGACCAGTACGGCATCGACGTCACCCTCACCAACACCACGACCACGGAATGGAAGTCGGCCGACCAGGCCCTCTCGTACACCTGGTCGCTGCCCGACGGCACGGACGCCACCACCGGCGGCAACCAGCTGCAGACCGCGCTGCCGAAGAACGTCCTGCCCGGTGAGACCGTCACCGTCAAGGCGCAGCTGAAGACCCCGATCAACTCGGACTCCGGCAACAAGCGTCTCGACTACGTCCTCAAGTGGGACCTGCGCAACAACACGACCGGCACCTGGCTCTCGGCCACCGAGTCCATCCCGCCGCTCGCGCAGAACGTGCGCGTGGAGGACCCGACCTCCGACCAGCTGGGCATGGAGAAGTTCTTCTCGTACACGGGGAAGAACACCGGCGCCGGCGGCTCGCTCGTCAACAACCTCTACGCGGGCAACACGGTCTGGCAGTACAACGCCCTGAGCAACCCGGGCCGCGGACTCTCGACCTTCGCGCGCTTCGCGTACAACTCGCTCGACACCTCGGACACCGTCCTCGGCCACGGCTGGTCGGCGCAGGCCGCCTCGCCGCTGCGCCTCGGTGCGGCGCTGGACTTCCACCCGAACCCGAACCCGCGCGAGGTGACCCTGCCGGACGGCGACGGCACCTCGCACATCTTCCGCAAGCAGGAGGACGGGTCGTGGAAGGCACCGGCGGGCGTGCACTACCTGCTGGAGCAGGGTTCCGGCGTGGACTGCACACCGGACAAGGACGGTGACCCGAACGCGTGGTCGCTGACCCGCCCGGACCGCACGCGGTTCTTCTTCGACTGCGACGGCTATGTGACCTCGACGGTGGACAAGAACGGCAACACCCAGCTGTTCACCTACGAGGAGCGCAAGTCCAACAACAAGCCGGTCAAGTTCCTGCGGTACATAACCGACCCGGCCGGCCGGCAGTCGCTCACCCTGGACTACTACTCCAAGGCGGAGAGCAGCAACCCGAAGATCATCGACCACCTCAAGTCGATGACCGACATCTCGCAGCGCAAGCTGGCCTTCGAGTACTCGGACAAGGGCCTGCTCACCAAGCTCACCGACGGTGCGGGCTCGTCCCAGCCGAAGGTGTTCCTCTTCGAGTACGACGCCACGCAGGGCAACAAGAACGTCAAGCTCGTCAAGACGACCGACCCGCGCGGTAACGCGACCTCGCTCGACTACTACTACCCGAACGAGGGCGAGGACCCGAAGTTCCACTGGTACACCCAGCAGATCACCGACCGGCTCGGCGGTAGCACGGGCTACGTCTACACCGACACGGACGGCACCGCGGGCTCGGTGATCGAGACCAAGGTGACGGACGCCGAGAACCACGTCACGACGCAGGTGCTCGACGGGTACGGGCGTTCCACGCAGATCACGAATGCCAAGTCGGAGACGACGAAGTTCCACTGGGACGCGGACAACAACGTCGACCGTCTGGAGGAGGCCAACGGGTCCGTCTCCACGTGGACGTACGACGACAAGACCGGCTACCCGCTGACCACCAAGGGCGCCGAGGCGAACAAGAACGGCACCGCGGCGGGCACGTACACCTACCAGACGGGGCTCAACGGCCACATCGCCGACATCTGGCAGCGCAAGTCCCCCGAGGGCAGGACCTGGCAGTTCGCCTACGACCCCAAGGGCAACCTGACCTCCGTCACCGACCCGAAGGGTCTCGCCACCACGACGGCGGGCGACTTCACCACCACGTACGAGTACGACGTCCACGGTCAGATGACCAAGGCGGTCGACGCCAACGGGAACCCGAGCTTCAACAGTGGCTTCCAGCCCACCGGCTACCCCGGCGTCATCACCGACGCGCTGGGCGGCAAGGCGGACTTCACCTACGACGAGCGCGGCAACGTCACCAAGGTGGTCAACGCCAAGGGTGCTCAGGTAACCCAGAACTACGACACCTTCGGGCGTCCGCTGGAGAAGAAGGAGCCCAAGGACCAGTCGACGGGCGACTTCATCATCACTCCCGCGGCGGTGTACGACGCCAACGACAACATCACCAAGGTGACGCAGCCCAACGGCTCGTTCTCCACCTCCGTGTACGACAAGGCCGACCAGGTCAGCGAGACCGTCCTGCCCAAGGACGAGCCGACCGACCCGGAGCGGAAGACCACGTCGACGTACGACAAGGTCGGCAACGTCCTCACCACCACCGAACCCAAGGGCAACCTGACGCCCGAGGCCGGTGACTTCACGACGACGGTCCGGTACGACTCGGTGTACCAGCCGGTCGAGGCCGTCAACGCGCTCGGCAACAAGGTCTCCACGACCTACGACAACGTCGGCAACATCACCAAGGTCGTCGACGCCCGGAAGAACGCCACCCCGGACCCGGACGACTACGCGACCAAGTACACCTACGACCAGAACCACCGGATCGTCACCACCGCGGACGCGGTCGGGAACACGACGTCGGCCAAGTTCGACCTGGACGGCCTCACCACGTCGATGCGCGACGCCGAGGGCAACGAGTCGCTCGCGACGTACGACGAGCGCGGCGCGCTCGTCGAGTCGAAGGTGGTCAAGGACAAGGACGCGTCCGGCAACCCCATCCACCGGACGGTGAAGTACGAGTACGACGAGGTAGGCAACCCCGTCCGGACCCTCACCCCGAGGGCGCTCTCGACGACCGACGACACAGCCGACTTCACGGCGGAGACGGTCTACGACGAGCTGAACCGGGTCAAGGAGGAGGTCTCCCCGTACGACAAGGACGACCCCCGCTACGGCACCCCGGACCGGACGTACTACTCCTACGACGCGGTCGGCAACCTGGCCGAGGTATCGGCACCGCCCTCGCAGGGCCAGACCACCCGGAACAAGACCGCGTACAGCTACTACGACAACGGCTGGACCAGGTCGACCACCGACTCGTGGGACATCACCACGGCCTACGACTACAACACGCTCGGCCAGCAGACCAGGAACACCCTGACCTCGGCCGGCGGCTCCCAGCAGCGCACCATCACCACCGACTTCTATCCCTCGGGCAACAAGAAGTCGCGCAGCGACGACGGTGTCCCGGTGGGCAAGTCCGTGGTCCTGGTGGACAGCTCCGACTTCAACAACACGGCGACCCAGGGCAACTGGAGCAGGACCGCGGCCGAGCAGAACTACGGCTACGACACCTACTCGCACCCCGCCGGAACCGGCACCTCGCAGTTCGTGTGGCAGCTGAACTTCCCGCAGAGCGGTACGTACGAGGTGTTCGTACGCCACCCGAAGGTGACGGGCGCCGCCTCCGACGCGAAGTTCCAGGTCACTCATGACGGCGGCACCACCACCAAGACGGTCAACCAGACGCAGAACACGGGCGCCTGGGTCTCACTGGGCAGCTACGCCTTCGTCGAGGACGGTCCGCAGAAGATCACCCTGACGGACAACGCGAACGGCACGGTGCTGGCCGACGCGGTGAAGCTGGTGCGCTCCAACACCGGTGAAGCCGACACGGAGAAGAAGGACTTCTCCTACCGCTACGACGCCAACGCCAATCTGATCGAGGTCGGTGACCGGTCTCCGAACCCGAAGGTCGACACCTACAAGATCGCGTTCGACGGCCTCAACCGCATCGGCAAGGTCGAGGAGGTGACGGCGGGGGCGGTGAAGAACACCACCGCTCTGACGTACGACGAGAACAGCAACCCGCTGACCTCGACGCATGACCTGACCTGGTCGAAGCTCGAGTACGACGCCCGCGACATGGTCACCAAGGTCACCAACGCGGACTCCCCGACCGCCGGGAACCAGCAGATCTCGGCCTTCAGCTACACGGCCCGGGGCCAGCTGCTCAAGCAGACCAAGCCGAACGGGAACACGGTCGACCTGACCTACTTCCAGGACGGCTCGATCAAGCGTCAGCTCGAGAAGACCGCCACCGGCACGGTCGTCGCCCAGCACGACGTGGAGTACACCCTCAACGGGCACCGCTCCAAGGACGACCTCAAGCTGATGAACGCCGACAACTCGGCGGAGTACATCGACAACACGTACACCTACGAGTACGACCCGCAGGACCGGGTGGCGAAGGTCCTCAAGACGGGGGACTCCTCGTCCACGGAGACCTACACCTACGACGGCAACAGCAACATCGTCGAGCAGTCCGTGGCCGGTGAATCCACGACCCACCGGTACGACCGCAACCGGCTGCTGTCCTCGTCGTCCGGCGGGGTGACCAACACCTACAACTACGACCCGCTCGGCAGGCTCGACACGGTCTCCGCCGGCGGACAGAGCATCGAGAAGTACACGTACGACGGTTTCGACCGGACGGCGGAGCACCGGGCCGGTTTCGGGGCCGCGGCGCGGACCACGACGTACACCTACGACCCGTTCGACCGCACCGTCAGCACGCGGGCCAGTGGTACCGAAGGCAAGACAACGGCCTTCACCTACCTGGGCATGGACTCCACGGTCCTGCGGGAGACGATCGACGGGAAGGCCGACAAGTCCTACCAGTACGCACCGTGGAACCAGAAGCTCACTCAGATCAAGCACAAGGACGACGGCAGCAAGGAGCTGTCGCAGTTCACCTACCACCCGCGCGGTGACGTCGAGGCGATCACCAAGGACGACGGCAAGACCCGGGCCACGTACGGATACACGGCCTACGGTTCCGACGACACCTCGCAGTTCTCCGGGGCGGACAAGCCGGATGCGGCGAACCCGGACAAGGAGTCGTACAACGCGTTCCGGTTCAACGCGGCCCGCTGGGACGGGGCGTCCGGCACGTACGACATGGGCTTCCGCAACTACGACCCGGGTCTCAACCGGTTCCTGACCCGGGACATGTACGGTGGCGCGCTCGCCGACATGTCGCTGGCCACGGACCCCTTCACCGGCAACCGTTACGCGTTCGCCGGCGGTAACCCGATCAGCTTCGTCGAGCTGGACGGTCACCTGTTCGGGATGTCGTGGTCGGACATCGGGCACGCGGCACTCGACGTCGTCGGGCTGATCCCCGTGGTCGGCGAGGTCGCCGACGTGGCCAACGGACTCTGGTACCTGGCCGAGGGCAACTACGTCGACGCGGCCCTGTCGATGACCTCGGCGATCCCGCTCGTCGGGTACGGGGCCAGCGCCGTCAAGGCGGGCAGGTACGCGGCCAAGGGCGTCGATGCCCTGGACACGGCCAACGACGCCCGCAAGGCGTCGGACAACGCCGGTGACGTGGTGGACGCGGCGACCCCGCCGAAGCCCAAGGACACCACCCCGGACAACCCCACTCCCAAGGCCGAGACGACCGCACCGAGCTGCAAGGTGAACAGCTTCGTCCCCGGGACGAAGGTCGTCATGGCCGATGGCAGCCACAAGGCCATCGAGGAGCTGGAGGTCGGCGACCGGGTCACGGCGACGGACGTCGAGGGCGATGACACCCGAGGCCGCCTCGTCACCGACACCCGCTCGCACGAGGGCGACAAGCACCTGGTCACGCTGACCGTCGAGAGCAAGGAGGAGTCGGGCAAGAAGGCGAAGGGCAAGATCACCTCGACGGCGGGCCACGAGTTCTGGCTGCCGGCCGCGGGCCGCTGGGTGAAGGCGGGTGAGCTGGAACCCGGCACCTGGCTGCGCACCGCCGCCGGTACCTGGGTGCAGGTCACCGCGGTCGAGCACAGCAACCGTCACGCCCGGGTGTACAACCTCACCGTCGACGGCGTGCACGACTACTACGTGCTCGCGGGTGGTCTCGACCTGCTCGTCCACAACGGCTGTGGTCCCGGTGGACAGGACCGCGCCCCCGCGGGACACCAGTACCAGGGTGGCGAGTACAAGAACCTCAAGGACCCGAGCAGCCCGCCCGGGAAGCCGCGCAACGTGCCCGGTACGGAGATCAACCACATCCCGCCGGACTCCGTGACCGACTTCGCGTACGGTGATGGTCCGGCGATCCAGATGGACTACCTGGACCACCGTGCGGTGTATTCGACCGGGTCGGCGCGCGCCGCGAAGGCATGGCGTGCCTGGCAGAAGGAGCTCATCGGTTCCGGCCGTATCGACGAGGCCGTGCAGATGGACATCAACGACATCAGGCAGAGATTCGGAACCAAGTACGACAGCGCGATCAGACAGATGGTCGACGGACTGGCCAATAATCCGGCGTACCAGGCACTGAGAACGGTGCCCGGCACCATCGGCTGACGGGCGCAAGCACGATCCACTGTGGGGCGGGGAGCCGGAACATGCTCCCCGCCCCACCCCCTTTTCATTGATGGGAGAGCAGGATGACCCTCGAAGTGGTTCCCCCGGAGGGCGTGGGCCCGGTCCGGATCGGCATGACGATGGACGAGGCCAGGGCAGCCCTCGCGGCGATCGAAGGCTACGTCCCGGCTACCGCACCCGACAGCCTCACCGCCACGTACGACAGCGGCATGTCGATCGAGCTGGAACCGGCCCCCGGCGGCACGCTCGGCGCGATCCAGGTGTACCGCCCGTACGCCCCGCTCCGCGTCGAGTACCGGGGTATCGACCTGCTCCGTACTCCGGCCGCCCAGGTCGTCGAACAACTCGGCGCGCTGACCGAAC
This sequence comes from Streptomyces sp. NPDC055749, assembly GCF_053617235.1. Taxonomy (NCBI): domain Bacteria; kingdom Bacillati; phylum Actinomycetota; class Actinomycetes; order Kitasatosporales; family Streptomycetaceae; genus Streptomyces; species Streptomyces sp. NPDC055749. The sequence continues at coordinate 175,876 of NZ_JBSHFH010000007.1, forward strand.
TGGAGGAGGACGAGGGCGGCCGAAGCTATGTCGCCTCCGACCTGCTGCTGTCCCTGTGGCGGCCGTTCGTCGAGGACGAGGACCCCGACGAGGAACAGGGCCACTACTTCCAGTCCGTGCTGGTGGCCCAACCGGGCTACTACGACGGTCCGATGGGCTGAGACGCGCCGGCGAGCCGGGAGGCGCGGCACCGTGGACTTCATGGAGATCCGGCTCCCCGGCGAGCTCCCGGTCGACCGGGACGACGTCGAGGACGCGCTGAACGAGGCGCTGGCCGGCATCGGTGAGGTGAGCGGCGCGGGATCGGGAGCCTTCGGCTCCCATCTCGACGTCGACATCGACCCGACGGCGGCCCGGGGCGAGGTGGTGGCCAGGGTCCTGACCGTGCTCGACGGTCTGGGCCTGGCCGGCCTGGCCCGCATCCGGCCGGGTGACGGCACGGACTGGCTCACGGCCGGACCCGCCCAGGTCAGCAGGGTGAAGAAGGGCACGGAACCCATGGAGTGGATCACAACGGGCGGCGGCCCCCTGATCGCCGTACCCGAGTCCGTACTGCGCGCGTGGCAGGGCGCCGACGAGGAGTCCGACGACGAGGAGACCGGCGACTACGGACGTGCGTGCGCGGTCACCGAGTACGCCTCCCTGATCGACGTCGCCGGCGCCCCGGCCCTCGTCCTCGGTGACGACCCCGCGCCGACCGCCTTCCTCCCGGAACAGTCGCTGTTCGTACGCCGCTCGGCCGCGAACAGCCCGGAGGCAGCGCTAGCCGCCGTCGGGCAGGCACTGGAGCGGGCCGAGTGGGAGGAAGCGCCCACCTGGGCCGTACCGGGCCCCGTACTCCTCTTCGACGCCGCTTACGCGGCCGGGGACCTGGGCAGCACACGGTCCCTGCGCCTGGACCTCGTACCGGGGCACTACCGGGTCGAGTCCGCGTACGTGGAGCCGGACGAGGACACCTGGCTGGTACTGATCAGGCTGACGGCTTCGGGGCAGACATGACAGACACCTCTGCGGCAGTCCGCCTTGCGGTCGAAACGTTGCGTTCAGCGCTCCCCTCGCGCCGCACATGGCTCGTACAGAACGCGCTGCCGCCGGGAAGCCCGTCCACCACCCCCGGACTGCCCGCCCAGGTCCGGGAGTTCCTGGCGGTGGCCGACGGGGCGACCTGCGGCGACGTCACGATCTTCGGGGCCGCGACGGCGGAAGCGATGCAGTTCCACGCCGATCCCGTGCCGGGCGCCCCGGTAACCCTCGGCCGCGAGGACTGGTTCTGCCCCGGCGTCATCTCCGACGAGCCGTTCTTCGTCAGTCGGGCGACGGGCGAGGTCTGGTACTTCCCGGACACCGGGGTGGCCTGGTGGATGTCGGCCACCTTCGAGAAGGCGGCGGAGGACTTCGCGACCTTCTTCCTGGAGTGGATGGCGGGCCCGGAGTACGTCCGCCTCTCCGCCACCGGGCCGGCCGACCCGTGGCTGGACGTGCTGAGACACGCGGGCCGGCTGCGGTGAGTGCCGAAGCGGATGCGCTTTGGGCGCCGCTGTTCATCGGCGCTGTCGTGGGCGGTCCCACCACCCGCAACAGGCCGGTCTCGGACGGCATCGGACTCCTCGCCCGGCTTGCCGACGAGGCGCCGTGGGAGCCGGCCGACGACGAGACGGGCGTGGACGTGGTCTTCCACGTACCGGGCCCGCTCCTCGTCCCCGGCTACGAGGGAACGCGCACGGGCACGCTCTCGCGGCGCGAACGCCTGATCGGGATGCAGATCGCCGTCCAGGCGGACCTCGGTGCGCGGGGGGAGCGTGAGGTGGCCCGCCACCTCGCGGACCGCCTCGTGGAGGCCGTGGACCTGGCCAGGACCACGGTGGCTCGCCGCAAGGCAACGCTGGGCGTGCGCCAGGCGGTTTCTGTGGCCGGGTTCGTCGCCGGGAGGATCGGTGCCGATGTGCGCTGAGGCCACTCGCGGACGCGTACCCGCTACCAGACGATGACCCCGCCGCCCACGCCCAGCGCCCGTACCCCGGCCGCCGTGATGTTGGCCAGTCGCTCGGCGACGTAGTCGGCGCGGTAGCCGCCATGTGCTGCGAGCGCCGCAGCGTGTGGGCGCAGCAGTTCGCACTCGGCGAGAAAGTCCTGGACGTCCTCCGGCTCGACGTACAGGTTTTCGGTCGCGAGCAGCGGGAAGAACCGGGCTCCCAGCGCCCGGACCGGCTCCGAACCCCACAGCTTGGTCCGGCAGCTCTCGAACCCGGCCAGGTCGCGGCCGTCCGGAGGGTCGTCGAGGAAGTCGTGACCGCCGTCCGCGCGTGGCAGATACGTATGGACCAGGAGGCTCATGCGCCGAACTCCGCCCGGCAGGCGTCGAGTCCCTCGATCGTGACGTCGACGCTGCGGCACTCCTCCCAGCGGTCGCGGGCCAGCCGCAGCCGCTGCAGGGTGACGGGTTCGTCTCGTACGGCGCCGGTCTCCAGACCGTCGGGGAGATAGCCGAGGCGCCGCGAGACGCCGAGCGAGCGCGGGTTGTCGGTCATCGCCGCCGAGACCGCGTACCGGGCACCGAGTCCGGCGAAGGCGAGATGCAGTGCGGCTGCCCTCATCTCGGTGCCGATGCCCTGCCCCTGGTGCGCGAGCCCGAGCCAGGAACCGGTTTCGGCCTCGCGCTTCACCGCGAAATCGGCCGCCATCAGATCCTGCCGGCCGACGACCTTGCCCTCGTGCAGCACAGCGAGGCTGAGGGTCCAGCTCCGTACGGACCAGTTCGCGACGGTGCCCAGCACATGCTGGTACACGGCACGCCCGCGTTCGGCGGGCGACCCGTCGGTCCACGGCACGGTGAACGGCATACGGTCCGGTGCGTGCACCCCGTCGGCGGCCACCGTCGCGAGCTCGTCGAGCAGATCGAGTCCGGGAAGGCGGAGTTCCAGGCGGGGCGTGTGGATGCGGAGCCCGTACAAGGGCCAGTGTCGGGGAGTCATGACGGGACTCTGCCGGGGCGGGGCGAGCTGTGTCGAACGAGTTTCGGATGGGAAGGGGCGGGTCTCGGAGCGGCGAGCCCGGCACGAGCCGGTCAAGCAGTAAGCCGCCGTGCGCGCCGCGTGCAGGCGTGCACGGCGGCCTCCCGCCGAGAAGTCGATCCGTCAGGCCGGCAGCCCCAACTCCCGTGCGATCAGCATCCGCTGGACCTCGCTCGTGCCCTCGCCGATCTCCAGGATCTTGGAGTCGCGCCACATGCGGGCCACCGGGTACTCGTTCATGAAGCCGTATCCGCCGTGGATCTGGGTCGCCTCGCGGGCGTTGTCCACCGCCACCGTCGACGAGTACAGCTTCGCGATCGCCGCCTCCTTCTTGAAGGGCTCGCCCGCCAGCAGTCGCGACGCCGCGTCGCGCCAGCCGATGCGGGCCATGTGCGCGCGCATCTCCATGTCCGCGATCTTGAACTGGATGGCCTGGTTGGCGCCGATCGGCTTGCCGAAGGCGTGCCGTTCCGCCGCGTACTTCACCGACTCGTCCACACAGCCCTGCGCCAGGCCCGTCGACAGTGCCGAGATGGCGATCCGGCCCTCGTCCAGGATCCGCAGGAACTGCGCGTACCCGCGGCCCTCCTCGCCGAGCAGGTTCGCCGCGGGGACGCGGACGTCGCTGAAGGACAGCTCGCGGGTGTCCGAGGCGTTCCAGCCGACCTTGGAGTACGGGGCGGCGACCGTGAAGCCGGGGGTGCCGGACGGCACGATGATCGAGGAGATGAGCGGGGCGCCGTTATCCTTGCGGCCGGTCACCGCCGTGACCGTGACCAGCTCCGTGATGTCCGTACCGGAGTTGGTGATGAAGCACTTGGAGCCGTTGATCACCCACTCGTTCGTCGCCTCGTCGAGGACGGCCGTCGTGCGGGTGCCGCCCGCGTCCGAGCCGGCCCCCGGCTCCGTCAGGCCGAACGCGCCGAGCGCCTCGCCCGAGCAGAGCCTCGGCAGCCACTGCTGCTTCTGCTCCTCCGTGCCGAAGCGGAACACCGGCATCGCGCCCAGCGAGACCCCCGCCTCCAGGGTGATCGCCACGGACGAGTCGACCCGGGCCAGCTCTTCGAGGGCGATGCCGAGGGCGAGGTAGTCGCCGCCCATGCCGCCGTACTCCTCCGGGAACGGCAGGCCGAACAGGCCCATCCGTCCCATCTCCCGCACGATCTCGTACGGGAACTCGTGGCGCTCGTAGAAGTCGCCGATCTTCGGCGCGACCACGTCGTGCGCGAACGCCTCGACGGTGCGGCGCAGTTCCTCGTGCTCGGCGGTCAGCCGGTGGTCCAGGGACATAGTGCTGTTCACTCCTTGTGGGACAGCGCGCGGACGGTACGGGACGGGCTCGGGCGGCCCAGCTGTTCGGCGAGCCACACGCTTGTGGCGGTGAGCTCGGCGAGGTCGACCCCGGTGTGGATGCCCAGACCTTCGAGCATCCAGACGAGGTCTTCGGTGGCGAGGTTTCCGGTCGCGCTCTTCGCGTACGGGCAGCCGCCGAGGCCCCCGGCGGACGCGTCGACGGTCGTCACTCCGTGCTGGAGCGCGGCGAGGGTGTTGGACAGGGCCTGGCCGTACGTGTCGTGGAAGTGCACGCCGATGGTGTCGGTGCGCACGCCCTCCTCGTTGAGCTCGGAAAGCAGCGTCTGGACGTGGCCGGGAGTGGCGACGCCGATCGTGTCGCCGAGGGAGAGCTCGTCACAGCCCAGGTCCATCAGCGCCTTGGCGACGCGGACGACCTGGTGGACGGGGACCGGCCCCTCCCACGGGTCGCCGAAGCACATCGACAGGTAGCCGCGCACATGCACCTTGTCGGCCTTGGCGCGGGCGACGACCGGCTCGAACATGGCGAGCGACTCGTCGACGGTGCGGTTGAGGTTCCGGGCGGCGAACGTCTCCGTCGCCGAGCCGAACACCGCGATCCGGCGGGCGCCGAGCGCGAGCGCCCGGTCGAGGCCGCGTTCGTTGGGTACGAGGACGGGAAGCGCGACGTCCCCGACGTCCGCGATATCGCCGAGCATCGGGAACAGCTGCTCGGCATCGGCCAGTTGGGGCACCCACTTGGGGTGCACGAAGCTGGTCGCCTCGATCGTGGTGAGCCCGGCGACGGCGAGCCGGCGGATGAACTCCGCCTTCACCTCGGTCGGGACGACCGCCTTCTCGTTCTGCAGTCCGTCCCGGGCCCCGACCTCGTGGATACGGATCCGGGGCGGCAGGTCCTGCGAGGGGACCTGCATGGGGAGTCCCTCGGTCATGATTCCTCCGTGGGGGTCACTACGGCCAGCACCTGGTCCATGGCGACCGTGGCGCCTGCGGTGACGTCCAGTTCGGTGACGGTGCCGGCGTGCGGGGCGGAGATGACGTGTTCCATCTTCATCGCCTCGACGACGAGCAGGCTCTGCCCGGCGGTCACCTCGTCCCCGACGGCCACCTTCACCACGGTGACGGTCCCCGGCATCGGCGCGGCGAGCGTGTCGACCCCGGCGCGGCCGGCGCCGCTGAGCGATGCCTCCACCGGGTCGTGGTCCTGGACGTGCCAGGTGTCGCCGTCCCGGCCGAGCCAGGTGCCCTCGGGGGAGGTGGCGTGGTCGAAGGTGTGGGTGAGTCCGTCGATCTCGATGGTGATGTGGTGTGCGGACGTCGTGACCAGCCGGGCCGCCCGCGCGCCCGGTTGCGGGGGAACGGGGCCGCAGGCGTCGACCTGCACGCCCTGGGCCGGCCCGCTGTCCGCGGTGGGTCCGAGCGTCAGCCCGGCACCCGTCGGGCCGGGGCGCAGCCCGGTCCGTACCGGCTCGTGGCCGGGGACGCGGAAGTGGCGGACGACCGGGGCCGGGGTGCCGCCCAGGCGCCAGCCGTTCGGGGCGGAGAACGGGTCGGCCCAGGTGCCCGGCTGTGTGGCGGGGGAGGAGTGCTTGAGCAGCGCCGCCGCCCCGTACACCTCCTCCGGTACGCCGTCGGGGACCAGCCCCGCCACCTCGCGCTCCACCAGCCCGGTGTCCAGGTCACCCGCGGCCACATCCGGGTGGGCGAGCAGCCGCCGCAGGAAGCCCGCGTTGGTCGGGACGCCGAGCACCACCGTGTCCGAGAGGGCCGCGCACAGCCGGCGCAGGGCCGTCGCCCGGTCGGGGCCGTACGCGATGACCTTCGACAGCATCGGGTCGTACGTGCTGCCGACCGGCACCCCTTCGCTGAGCCCGGAGTCCGAGCGCACCCCGCCGCCCTGCGGCTCGCTCAGCCGCAGCACCGTACCGCCGGAGGGCAGGAAGCCCCGGGACGGGTCCTCGGCGCAGATCCGGGCCTCGATGGCGTGGCCGGTGAGGGTGATGTCGGACTGTGCGTGGGGGAGTTGTTCTCCGGCGGCGATCCGCAGCTGCCACTCGACGAGGTCGAGGCCGGTGATCAGCTCCGTCACCGGGTGCTCGACCTGGAGGCGGGTGTTCATCTCCATGAAGTAGTACGAGGAGGGGTCGCTGCCCGGGACGATGAACTCCACAGTGCCCGCGCCCACATAGCCGCAGGAGCGGGCCGCCTGGACGGCCGCCTCGCCCATGGCCGCCCGCGTCTTCTCGTCGAGCAGGACCGAGGGCGCCTCCTCGATGATCTTCTGATGGCGGCGCTGGAGGGAGCACTCGCGCTCGCCGAGATGCACCACGTTCCCGTGGCCGTCGGCCAGGACCTGGATCTCGATGTGGCGGGGCCGGTCGATCCACCGCTCCACCAGCAGCGTGTCGTCGCCGAAGGAGAGGCGGGCCTCGCGGCGCGCCGCCGCGATCTCCTCGGCGAGCAGTGTCTCGTCCCGCACCAGCCGCATGCCCTTGCCGCCGCCGCCCGCCGAGGGCTTCAGCAGGACGGGCATGGCGATCTCGCGTGCGGCGTCGGCGAGTTGGGCGTCGGTCAGTCCGCTGCCCGAGGAGCCGGGCACGACCGGCACACCGGCCGCCGCGACCGTCTCCTTGGCCCGGATCTTGTCGCCCATGAGGGAGATCGCCGAGGCGGGCGGGCCGATGAAGACGAGACCGGCCTCCGCGCACGCCTGCGCGAAGCCCGCGTTCTCGGCGAGGAATCCGTATCCGGGGTGGACGGCCTCGGCGCCGGTGCGCCGGGCGGCGTCCAGCAGCCGGTCCACGGAGAGGTAGCTCTCGGCGGCGGGCGCGGGCCCGATCCGTACCGCCGTATCGGCCTCCCGTACATGCCGGGCGTCCGCGTCCGCGTCGCTGAAGACGGCGACCGACCGCACACCGAGCTCGCGCAGGGTCCGGATGACCCGGACCGCGATCTCGCCACGGTTGGCGACCAGAACAGTGCTGAACATGGAGGTCCTCACATCACATCCGGAAGACGCCGAACTGGGGGTCTCCCAGGGGGGCGTTGGCACACGCGGTCAGGGCGAGCCCCAGCACCTGCCGGGTCTCCAGCGGGTCGATCACACCGTCGTCCCACAGCCGGGCGGTGGCGTAGTACGCGTTGCCCTGCTGCTCGTACTGGGCGCGGATCGGAGCCTTGAAGGTCTCCTCGTCGTCGGCGCTCCAGTCGTCACCGAGCTGGTCGCGCTTGACGGTGGCGAGCACGGACGCGGCCTGCTCGCCGCCCATGACGGAGATCTTCGCGTTCGGCCACATCCACAGGAAGCGGGGGCTGTACGCCCGCCCGCACATCGAGTAGTTGCCCGCCCCGTAGGACCCGCCGACCACCACGGTCAGCTTGGGCACCCGGGTGCAGGCCACGGCCGTGACCATCTTCGCGCCGTGCTTGGCGATGCCGCCGGCCTCGTAGTCGCGGCCGACCATGAAGCCGGAGATGTTCTGGAGGAACACCAGAGGGATGCCGCGCTGGTCGCACAGCTCGATGAAGTGGGCGCCCTTCTGGGCGGACTCCGAGAACAGGATGCCGTTGTTCGCGACGATGCCGACGGGGTGGCCGTGGATCTGTGCGAACCCGGTGATGAGCGTGGTCCCGTACTCCGCCTTGAACTCCGCGAACCGGGAGCCGTCGACGACCCGGGCGATCACTTCCCGTACGTCGTAGGGCGTCCGCGAATCGACGGGCACCGCCCCGTACAGCCCGGCGGGGTCCACCTTGGGCTCCTCGGCCGGCCGCACCGACCACGGAAGCGCCCCGCGCTCCGGCAGGGTGGCCACGATGTTCCGCACGATCCGCAACGCGTGGGCGTCGTCCTCGGCGAGGTGGTCGGTCACGCCCGAGGTCCGCGAGTGCACCTCGCCGCCACCGAGCTCCTCCGCCGTCACGACCTCACCGGTCGCGGCCTTCACCAGCGGCGGCCCGCCGAGGAAGATCGTCCCCTGGTTGCGGACGATCACGGCCTCGTCGCTCATCGCGGGGACGTACGCACCACCGGCCGTGCAGGAACCGAGCACGGCGGCGATCTGCGGGATACCCGCGCCCGACATCCGCGCCTGGTTGTAGAAGATCCGGCCGAAGTGCTCCCGGTCGGGGAACACCTCGTCCTGCATCGGCAGGAAGGCGCCGCCCGAGTCGACCAGGTAGAGGCAGGGGAGACGGTTCTCCAGCGCCACCTCCTGGGCGCGCAGGTGCTTCTTCACGGTCATCGGGTAGTACGTGCCGCCCTTGACGGTCGCGTCATTGGCGACGATCACGCACTCCCGGCCGCTGACCCGGCCGATCCCGGCGATCACTCCCGCCGCCGGGGCCGCGCCCCCGTACAGCCCCTCGGCCGCCAGCGGGGCCAGCTCCAGGAAGGGCGAGCCCGCGTCGAGCAGGGTGTCCACCCGCTCCCGGGGCAGCAGCTTGCCGCGCGCCACATGCCGGGCGCGGGCCTTCTCACCCCCGCCGAGACGTGCCGTGGCGAGCCGCGTCCGCAGCTCGTCGGCGAGCGCGTGATGCGCCGCCTCGTTGGCCTGCCAGGCCTCCGAGGCGGGATCGGCCGCGCTCGTCAGGACCGGTGCCTGCTGCATCGTGTCGAGCCCCCTTGCCCGTACCGCACTGGTTAATGACCGTTAACGCATTGCGTTCAGGTTAACGAGCGCTAACGGCCCTGTCTAGAATGAATCTTCATGAGCACCCATTCCGCCGCCCGAGTCGCGGCTCCCACCCGCCGCGAACAGATCCTCCGGGAGGCGGCCCGCCTTTTCGCCGAGCGCGGCTTCCACGGAGTGGGTGTCGACGAGATAGGGGCCGCGGTCGGTATCAGCGGTCCCGGCCTCTACCGGCACTTCCCCGGGAAGGACGCGATGCTCGCCGAGCTGCTGGTGGGTATCAGCGAGCGCCTGCTGTCGGGCGGGAGGCTGCGCGTGTCGGAGGACGCGGCGGCCGGTGACGGATCGCCCGAGTCGCTCCTCGACGCGCTCATCGAGGGCCACATCGACTTCGCCCTCGACGACCGCCCCCTGATCACCCTCCACGACCGTGAGCTGGACCGCCTCCGGGACGCCGACCGCAAGCGGGTGCGCCAGCTCCAGCGGCAGTACGTCGAGGTCTGGGTCGAGGTGGTCCGCGCTCTCTACCCGCCCCTGGCCGAGGACGAGGCCCGGATGAGCGTCCACGCGGTCTTCGGCCTGCTCAACTCCACCCCGCACCTCACCGGCCCCGGCGCCCTCCCGGACCGCGACGCGACGGCGGCGCTGCTGCACCGGCTGGCGCGCGGCGCGTTCGCGGCGGGAGCCCGGTCCTAGAGCCGCACGGACCGCAGGCCCGCTACGGAGCGTGCCTGAACGGATGCGGTGCGTGTGCGCGCCGATACGCGTGCGTACAAGCTCGGAGTTGTTGCGGCGGACGTCACCCTGTTCCAGCTTCCGGTGGCAGGTTTCCGCCCGCGGAACCCAGCACCGAACAGGAGCACACGCATGCGCGCACGACCCATCGCCGTCGGTATCTCCCTCGCCGCCCTGGCCTCCCTGACCGTGGCCGCGAGCCCGGGTACCGGAGGCGACCCCCACCACCAGCTCGACACCGCGGCGGCGGCCACGGGCGCCTTCCACTCGCCCGAACTCGCCAAAGCGGCAGGGTTCCTGAAGACCGACGAATGCGTCAGCCACCCCACCGAGGGCGGCATGGGCTACCACTACGTCAACAAGGACAACATCGACTCCGTCCACCCCGGGCGCCCCGCGGCCGTGCTCTACGCACCGGACAAGAAGGGGAAGCGGCAGCTGGTGGCGGTGGAGTACATCGTGCGCGACGCCGACCAGGACCCGAAGACCACCAAGGACCGGCCGAAGCTCTTCGGTCAGAAGTTCGACGGACCCTTCACCGACATCCCGGGTCTGCCCGTGCACTACTCCCTGCACGCGTGGCTGTGGAAGGACAACCCCAGCGGCCTCTTCGCGCCCTTCAACCCCCGGGTGAAGTGCCCGTCCGCCGTGCAAGACACCCCGCACACTGCGCACCCCTGACGGCACAATGGGTGCATGCCGATACCCAGCCGCGCCGCTCTCGTCGACCACCTCGTCCGTACGCGTATCGCCGGAGACGTCGCCACCCCGCGCGACAACAACCTCTCCCACTACCGCAAGCTCGCCAACGGCGACCGCCACTACTGGCTGGGCCTGGAGCTCGGTGACCGCTGGGCCGACGAGCAGGACGTGCTCGCCGTGATGGCGGAGCGCTGCGGGGTCAGCGACGACCCCGAGCACCGGTACGGGCAGGACACCATCGATCCGGAGCTGACCGTCGACGCCCTGGACCGGATGGCGGCGAGACTGCGCAAGGCGGCGGCCGGTTCGGAGCGGGTGCTGTTCGCGACCGGCCACCCGGGCGGCCTCCTGGACGTGCACCGGCAGACCGCGGACGCGCTGCGGGCCGCCGGGTGCGAGATCGTGCGCATTCCGTCCGGGCTGATGACGGAGGAGGGCATGGTCTTCCAGTTCGCGGACGTCGCCGTCCTGGAGCGCGGGGCATCGCTGTGGCACACCCATTCTCCGGCCCCGATGGCGGCGATCCTGGACGGCTTCGAACGGGAGGGCCGGCCGGTGCCCGATCTCGTCGTCGCCGACCACGGGTGGGCCGGATGTGCGGGCCAGCGGGGAATCGACTCGGTCGGGTACGCGGACTCCAACGACCCCGCGCTGTTCCTCGGTGAGGCGGAAGGCACGCTCCAGGTGACGGTGCCGCTGGACGACCACGTCACCGATCCGCGCTACTACGACCCGATGACCGACTACCTGCTGGACGCGGCCGGCCTGCTCTGAGGCTCAGTCGCACTCCAGCTCCGAACCCCCGACGGGTACGAACTCCCCCTGACGGGCGGTGCCGTCGGCCGGGCGGTCCGGGAGCGCGGCCGTGGCTTCCGTCAGCGGCCGGTCCCGGCCCAGGGTCTCGAAGACGGCCGCCGACTTCGTCTCGTCCCAGGCGAGCGTCGACCCGACCCCTTCGACGTCCTTGTTGAAGTCGCCGATGGGCACCGTGGCGAATTCGAGCGAGGAGAGCTTGACGCCGCGCAGGTCACCGGCGAGCGAGACCAACTCCACCGCCGACAGCGCGTTCTCCGCGCCACCGGCAGGCACCAGCGCCCCGGCCAGCTCATTGAGGCGGGACGGACTCTCCAGGATGCCGTCGCTCCGCATCGACTTCACGAAGCCGACGAGGAACTTCTGCTGCCTCTGCATCCGGCCGAAGTCGACCAGGTTGTCGACCTTGCGTGACCTCGCGTACCGCAGCGAGTCCCCGCCGCCCAGGTGATGGGTGCCCGCGGCCAGGTCGAGGCCGGTGGACGGGTCGCTGAGCGAGGACGGGGTGCATACGTCGACCCCGCCCAGTTCGTCGACGGTCTTCATGAAGCGCGCGAAGTCGACGGTGAGGAAACGGTCGATTTCCAGGCCCGTCTTCGCCTCGACCGTACGGACGGCGAGGTCCCCGCCGCCTTCCGCATGCGCCGCGTTGATCTTCGCGAGGTGGGCTCCGTGCTCCTCGCCGGTACGCCGGTCGGTGTGCGCCGGAAGCTCGGCGAGCGAGTCGCGCGGGATGCTGACGACGCTGACCCGCTCACGGTCCTGCGTGATGTGGACCAGCATCATCGTGTCCGAGCAGTCGCAGCCCTGACCGCCCAGGCGGTACTTCTTCTTCTGCTGCTCGGTGATCGTGTCCCGGGTGTCCGTGCCCATGAGCAGGATGTTCGTGCCGGTGCCACCGGCATCCGCGCCGTCCGCGCTCACCAGTGCGTCGGTGCTCTGCATCATCGCGCCCAGGGCGACCACGGAGGCCAGCGCGGTGGCGGCGAGAGCCCAGCGGGGGATCTTCCTCGCCGGTCCTGCGGTCGGGCGTGACTGCGGTGTGCTGTCGAAGGTCGGCATATATCCGCGTATCTCCCGAGAAGCCGAATTAGTTTCAGGGGAAACATATTTTTCCGCGGCGCACCGTCCGGTGTACCGACCCGACAATTCGGAGATATTACCTACGATTGGACGCGGACCGGCCGTCCTTCCGCTGACCGGGCCCCGGCGTGGGATCCAGATAGACGCGCCGGACCGCCGGGAAACGCTCCCGGAGCTGCGCCTCCGCCTCCTCGCAGGCCCACTCGACCTGCTCCGCGCTGGCCACGTCCCGGAAGTCGATCTTCGCGGCGATCAGGAGTTCCGTCGGCCCCTGGATCAGGGTGGTGAGCTCCAGGACGCTCACGATGTGCGGCACCGAGAGCAGTTCCTCGCGCACTCCGTCCCGCATCGCCTTCGGCAGCGGACGGCCGATCAGCAGCTGGGCGTTGGAGCGGCCGAGCACCCAGGCCACGTACACGAGCAGGGCCCCGATCAGGATCGAGGCGATGCCGTCCCAGACGCCGGAGCCGGACAGCTGGCCGCCGAGCAGACCGCCCGCGGCGAGCAGCAGCCCGATCAGCGCGGCGGAGTCCTCCATCACGACCGCCTTGACGGCCGTGTCGGGGGTGTGGCGCAGGTAGTAACCGGCCGGGGAGTGCAGCCTGGCGGCCTCGCGGCGTACCTGCTTGACCCCGGTACGCAGCGAGTACCCCTCCAGCAGGAAGGCGACGCCCAGCACGATGTACGAGATGAGCGGATCGCCCAGCTCCTCGCCGTGTACGAGGGTGTGGACACCGTCGTACACGGAGAAGACGGCGCCGCCGACGAACGTGGCGATGGAGGCGAGCATGGCCCAGATGTAGCGCTCGGGGCCGTAGCCGAGCGGGTGGTCCTCGTCGGCCGGCTTCTGGCTGCGCCTGAGCGCGGTCAGGAGCATGACCTCGGTGACGGTGTCGGCGACGGAGTGCGCGGCCTCCGAGAGCATCGCGCTCGATCCGCTGATGAGTCCGGCGACCGCCTTCGCCACGGCGATGCCCAGATTGGCGATCGCCGCGACGACGACGGTGAACGTGGACTCCCCACCAGCACTTTTCGCATCGGTCATGGAGGGGAGTATGTCCGAGTTGACTGACTGTGGCCTGTTCAGTCCCGCGGGGTGCGGATCACGCCCTCCTGGATGACCGTGATGGCGAGCCGGCCGTCCTGCGTGTAGATCCGTGCCTGGCCGAGCCCGCGCCCGCCGGAAGCGGACGGCGACTCCTGGTCGTACAGCAGCCATTCGTCCGCGCGGAACGGGCGGTGGAACCACATCGCGTGGTCCAGGCTGGCGCCCACCACGTCACCGACCGTCCAGCCGCCGCGCCCGTGGGCGAGGAGCACGGAGTCGAGCAGCGTCATGTCGGAGACGTACGTGGCCATGCAGACATGGAGCAGCGGATCGTCCGCGAGCTTGCCGTTCGTCCGGAACCACACCTGGGAGCGGGGCTCGCGCGGATCGCCGACCGTGGCGAAGGGCGGGGTGTCGCAGTACCGCAGATCGACCGCCGCCCGTGCCTCCAGGAGCCGGTCCATGACACCCGGGTCGATGAACCGGTCCGCGTACTCCGGCAGCATCTCCGCGGCGGTGGGCAGCGTCTCGGGGTCCGGCGCGGACGGCATCTCGGCCTGGTGCTCCAGCCCCTCCTCGTGCGTCTGGAAGGACGCCGAGAGGTGGAAGATCGGCTGCCCGTGCTGGACGGCGACGACCCGGCGGGTGGTGAAGGACCGGCCGTCGCGGATGCGGTCGACGGTGTAGACGATCGGGGCGCCCGGGTCGCCCATCCGCAGGAAGTAGGAGTGCAGGGAGTGGGCCGTCCGGTCATCGGGGACGGTCCGGCCCGCGGCGACGAGCGCCTGGGCCGCGACCTGACCGCCGAAGACCCGGGGCACGACCGCGGAACGGCTCGTGCCCCGGAAGATGTCCTGTTCGATCCGCTCCAGGTCGAGGAGATCGAGCAGGGAATCAAGTGCTTCGCTCATGGAGAATACGTTGCCTCTCTACCTCTGATCTTGGCCAGCGCCCCGCCGCATTCGGTGCGGGTGGAGGTCATTCGCGGGCCGCGTGGCCGGATGGCGCGTCAGGTTCGGGTTTCAGTAAGGCGAGGACATAAACCGATATATAGTCTCGTCTGTGAGTAAACGCGGCCTGGAAAAACGGCAGTTCGGGCATCGAGCCCGGATGGTGCTGTCGCCTGCCGAGGTTGGTGTAGCGGATGATCAGGCGCACGCTGCTCGCACGATGTGGAATCTCCTGCATGCGTGGTGGCAGATGATGCCGAAGGAGAAGCGGACCCTGATCAACGCGGACATCGCGATCCGCCAGGCTCGCACGGACATCGACTTCCTGGCTGCTCTCCCGGCGCAGGCCGCTCAAGCCGTATTGAAGACGTACTTCCAGGCGTGGAAGAACTACTGGGACGGGCGGGCGGCCGCTCCGAATTTCAAGGCCCGATTCCGCACGATCATGTCCGTGGATGTGCCGCAGGGCCGGGACCTCAACATCACACGGGTGCACCGTCGGTGGGGCATGGTCAACATCCCAAAACTGGGCCGCGTCCGATTCCGTTGGACCAAAGACCTCCCGGTCGGCAGGCACGCCAACAACGAGAACCGGATCACCGGAGCCCGGCTGGTCAAGGACCCGCTCGGCTGGCACATTGCTCTTCGTGTCCAAACCCTCGAACCACTGACCGAGCCCCGTAACGGATCTGAAGTCGGCATCGATCTGGGCATCACCGTGCCCATTGCGCTGTCGGACGGCACCACCAAGGACCACGGAGAGTGGCTGACCGCCAAGGAACAGGCCAAACTCCTGCGCCTGGAACAGTGCGCCGCGCAGCGCAAGAAGCACCGTAAGCCCGGCAAGCGAGCCAGCCGACGCCTGCATCACACGTACGACCGGATCGCAGGACTCCGCGCGAAAGCCAAGCGCCGGGCACTCGACTGGCAGCACAAGATCACCACCGAAATCGCCTGCACGTACAGCGTCGCGGTCGTGGAAGCACTCAAGATCACGAACATGGTCAAGTCCGCCAAAGGAACCGTGGACGAACCAGGCAGGAACGTCGCCCAAAAGTCGGGCTTGAACCGCTCCATCAGTGGTGAAGCGTGGGGCCGAACCGTCACCATGCTGACGTACAAGCTCGCCCAACGAGGCGGCACCCTGGTTAAGGTCCCCGCCCCGAATACATCCCGGCGCTGTTCCGTGTGCGGCTTCATCACTCCCGGTAGCCGGGAGACCCAGGCCCTGTTCGTGTGCAAGAACCCCGACTGCGGGTGGTCCGGCAACGCCGACCACAACGCAGCCAGGAACATCTTGCACCTGTACCGGATCGGCCTCGTGGCGATCCCGGCTGCCGGGAGGGCAGTCGTCAGGCGCGCGAAGCGCGTCAAGCCCGCTACCGCAAGGTAGGCGGGAATCCCCCGGATTCATCCGGGGGAGCACTTCAAAGGCCCATGGACTTGGCGATGATCGACTTCATGACCTCGCTCGTGCCGCCGTAGATCCGGTTGACCCGGTTGTCGGCGTACAGGCGGGCGATCGGGTACTCGTTCATGAAGCCGTAGCCGCCGTGCAGCTGGAGGCAGCGGTCGATGACGCGGTGCGCGACCTCGGTGCAGAACAGCTTCGCGGACGCGGCCTCGGCGGCGGTCAGCTCACCGGCGTCCAGGGCCTCCAGGGCGCGGTCGGCGACGGCCTGGGCCGCGTCCACCTCGGCCTGGCAGGCGGCCAGTTCGAACTTGGTGTTCTGGAACGAGGCGACCGTCTTGCCGAAGACCGTGCGGTCCTGGACGTACTCCTTGGCGAAGCGGACGGCGGCGGCGGCCTGCGCGTACGCGCCGAAGGCGATGCCCCAGCGCTCGGATGCCAGGTTGGTGCCCAGGTAGCCGAAGCCCTTGTTCTCCTCGCCGAGCAGGTCCTCGACCGGCACCTTCACGTCGACGAACGCCAGCTCGGCGGTGTCGGAGACCTTCAGGCCCAGCTTGTCGAGCTTGCGGCCGATCGAGTAGCCCTCGGACTTGGTGTCGACGGCGAAGAGCGAGATGCCGAAGCGGCGGTCGTCCTCGCGCGGGGCGGAGGTACGGGCGCAGACGATCACCCGGTCGGCGTGCACACCGCCGGTGATGAAGGTCTTCGAGCCGTTGAGGACGTAGTGCGTGCCGTCCTCGGAGAGCTTCGCGTTGGTCTTCATGCCCGCGACGTCGGAACCGGTGCCCGGCTCGGTCATCGCGAGGGCCCACATCTCCTCGCCGGTGACGAACTTCGGCAGCCAGCGCTTCTTCTGGTCGTCGGTGGCGAGCATCTTCACGTACGGCAGGCCGAGCAGCACGTGCACACCGGAGCCGCCGAAGGAGACGCCCGCGCGTGCGCACTCCTCCTGGAGCACGGCCTCGTACTTGTGCGAGTCGACACCCGCGCCGCCGAACTCCTCGCCGACCGAGATGCCGAAGACACCCAGCTCACCGAGCTTGTAGTAGAACTCGCGCGGCGCCTGGCCGGCGGCGAACCACTCGTCGTAGACGGGAACGACCTCGGCCTCGATGAAGGCGCGCAGGGTCTCCCGGAACGCCTCGTGGTCCTCGTTGAATACCGTACGGCGCACGGGGTGCCTCCTCTGTCGGCTTCGTCAGCTCGGCGTGAGCTTCCGGCGGGCTGGCTAAGCGCTTGCTCAGACCTCGTCAAAAGTTACCCGCCAGTCACTGCGCCTGTCCAGGGTGATGCTCAGCACGTGATGACGTCGGCCCGGGTGGTCACCGGTCGCTATCGCCGTCCGCCGAACTGCCAGGTGTGCACCTCGATGCCGGCGTACCGGTCCGCGGTCAGGACGGCGCGTGCCGCTTCCGGGTCGGGTGCCCGGACCAGTGCCGCCGTGCCCAGCCAGGTGGCGCCGTCGTCGGACAGCAGTGGCCCGTACGCGATCAGCTCGTCGCGGTCGGGCGGCGGAGCGAGGTCGGCGGCAGCCCCCTCGCCGAGACCGAGCACCAGGTAGCGGTTGCCGCCTTCCGGGCCGCCGGGGAAGTCCCACATGGTGCGCCCCAGTGTGTTGCGCCACCGGCGCAGCAGCACGTCCCGGTACACGCCGGCCCGGTAGCCGGGCTCGTCGAAGGCGAACGCGCGGGCGGCGGCCGGGTCGGGCAGGTCGACGATGTGCACGCTGCCGGTGGGTGTGCCGCCTTCGAGGGTCGGGCCCCGGGCGATCATCTCCTTCGCGTACCCGTCCATGTAGGACCAGTGGTCTTCCAGTAGTTCGTCGCGCAGCGGCAGGGAGCCGGGCCGGTCACGGTGGTAGCAGATGAACTCCATGTCCACAGAGTGTCATTGGAGCCCCAGCGCGATCCACAGCTCCGTCCGTACGTCCATGTCGTCCAGGTCCGCTTCCAGCAGCGTCGCGCAGCGGGCGATGCGCTGGCGGACCGTGTTGCGGTGGACCTGGAGCGCGACCGCCGTGCGGTCCCAGCTGCCGTGCAAGCTCAGCCAGCAGCGCAGGGTCTCGGCCAGTGGTTCGGTGAGCGGGGCGAGGAGGGCGCGGGCGTGGGCCTCGGCCTGTTCGTGGGGGATGAGGGCGGCCATGCCTGTCGTGGGGCGGTGTACGGAGAGGGGTGCGCGGGTGGCCTCGGCGCGGCCCAGGGCGCGGGCCGCCTGGGTGTCGGCCGCCGCCAGGCCCGCTACCGGGGCGGGGGCCGAGGCGCCGAGCGTCCAGCCCGGCTGGGGGGCGATCCGGTCGGGTTCGGTGACCAGTACCCGTACGACGTGGCGGTCCGCGTCGACCAGGGCGGAGCCCAGAGCCGTGCCGAGTGCCCCGGCGGTGAGCGGGTCGGCGGGGGCGCCTCCGGGGCGGCGCGCGTGCACCACCGTCCACCGGTCGGCGGAGCCCAGGAGCGGGGTGACGTCCCCGGGGTCCGCGCCGAGCAGCAGGCGTACGAGGGCGGCCGAACGGCCCGCCGCGTCGGCGCCCTGGTGCGGGGCGGTCAGGAGGGAGAGGAGCACGACCGCGATGCCGGCCACGGTGTGGTCGCCCGCCGCACGCCGGTCCGCCGCCAGGGCGAGGACCAGGCCCTGGCCGCCGCCCAGTGCGTACGCGGACAGCTGGGTGCCGCCCACGGTGTCGGTGGCGGAGGTGGGGGCGGGGCGCGTGGCGGGGGAGACGACCCGGGCCAGGCGGAGGAGGGCTGTCCCGACGTCCGGGGCCGGGCGGCGGCCCGCCGCGTGCAGCTCCTCGCCGTCCGCGGTCAGCAGGGTCGCCCGGCCTGCCAGCTGCGTCGCCAGCTGGTGCAGCACCGCGGGCACCGGGTCGGGCCGGGCCGCCGCCGTGGCCAGGGCCTGCTGGGCCCGGGTGACCCGGCGCAGCTCACGGTGCCTGGCCTCCGCCATCAGCCGCCACACCGCCCGCGCGATCGTGGTGAACGGTGTCTCGGGCGGCACCTCCAGGAGCGGCAGACCGTGCCGGTCGCACGCCTCGACCAGCTCCCGCGGCACCGTGTCGTGCACCGGCGCCAGCCCGAATCCGAGCGCCGCCGCCCCCGCCTCCACCAGCCGGGCCACATAGGTGTCCGCGTCCTTCAGCAGCACCCCGGCACTCAGCAGCAGCTCACCGCCGAGGAGGTACGGGTACGGGTCGGCCATCTCCGATGTGTGCACCCACAGCAGGTCGGCGTGGTCGGGACCGGCGATCCGGCGCAGACCCAGGTCCTCGCGGGCGAGCAGTTCGGCGAGGGGGATGGGCGGGGTCGGCGGTGTGGTGGGGGAGTCCGGCATGGATGGTCCATCCATTCAGGGCGATGAGAATGGATGAAACGTACACTTCATGGTTGCTTATCGGCCACCTACCGTCTTCACCAACCTGTTGAGCGAGACGGAGGGAAGCCCATGGCTGTCGACTATGCCGTGATTGTTGTCTACCTGGCCGGCATGCTCGCCATGGGCTGGTGGGGCATGCGCCGCGCCAAGTCCAAGAGCGAGTTCCTGGTGGCGGGCCGTCGGCTCGGCCCCTGGATGTACTCCGGCACCATGGCCGCCATCGTCCTCGGCGGCGCCTCCACGATCGGCGGTGTCGGCCTGGGCTACCAGTACGGACTCTCCGGCGCCTGGATGGTCTTCGCCATCGGCCTCGGGCTCCTTGCCCTGTCCGTCTTCTTCTCGGCGCGCATCGCCCGGCTGAAGGTCTACACGGTCTCCGAGATGCTCGACCTGCGCTACGGCGGCAAGGCCGGACTGATCTCCGGTGTCGTCATGTGGGCGTACACGCTGATGCTCGCGGTCACCTCGACCATCGCGTACGCCACCATCTTCGACGTCCTCTTCGACATGAACCGGACCGTCGCGATCATCCTGGGCGGCTCCATCGTCGTCGCGTACTCGACGCTCGGCGGCATGTGGTCGATCACGATCACGGACATGGTGCAGTTCGTGGTGAAGACCATCGGCGTGCTGCTGCTCCTGCTGCCCATCGCGGTCATCAAGGCCGGCGGCTTCAGCGAGATGAAGGCCAAGCTGCCCACCGAGTACTTCGACCCGCTGGGCATCGGCGGCGAGACGATCTTCACGTACGTCCTGATCTACACGTTCGGCATGCTGATCGGCCAGGACATCTGGCAGCGGGTGTTCACGGCCCGCAGCGACCGGACGGCACGCTGGGGCGGCACGGTCGCCGGTACGTACTGCCTGGTGTACGCGATCGCCGGAGCCGTCATCGGCACGGCGGCCAAGGTCATGTACCCGACGCTGCCCAGCGCGGACGCCGCCTTCGCGACGATCGTCAAGGACGAACTGCCGATGGGCGTACGGGGCCTCGTGCTGGCCGCCGCACTCGCCGCCGTCATGTCGACGTCCTCCGGTGCGCTGATCGCCTGCGCCACCGTCGCCAACAACGACATCTGGTCGAAGCTGCGCGGTGTGGTCGCCAAGGGCGACGGCGAGGAACGCGACGAGGTGAAGGGCAACCGGGTCTTCATCCTGATCATGGGCATCGCCGTCATCATCATCGCGATCGCGCTCAACAACGTCGTCGAGGCCCTGACCGTCGCGTACAACCTGCTCGTCGGCGGGCTGCTGGTGCCGATCCTCGGCGGCCTGCTGTGGCGCCGCGGGACGGCGGCGGGGGCGCTGGCCGCGGTGTCGGTCGGCGGTATCGCGGTCATCGGCCTGATGGCCACGTACGGAATCCTCGCCAACGAGCCGGTCTACTACGGCCTGCTGTCCTCGCTCGCGGTGTACGTGATCGTGTCGCTGGCGACGAAGCCGACGGATGCGGCGGTGCTGTTCGCCTGGCGTGAGCGGCTGGCGGGGCGGGGCGCGGAGGACGAGCCGGAGCCGGTGAAGGAGCCCGCCGCCATCTGACCCCCTTCGTCCTCGGTCTCCCCCACGCCTTCGGGCGACGGGGGAGGCCGAGGACGGAACCGTTGCCGGGGACCCGGAACGCCACCGCACCCCGCACACTGAATAACGTACGAAACCCGAAGGAAAGGCACTCCGTCCCATGAGCAGCAACGAAACGCCGCGCGGTCCCGTCGACTCGTCCCGTGTCCCGCGGTACGCCGGACCCGCGACCTTCGCCCGGCTGCCCCGGCTCGACGAGGTCGGCACCGCCGATGTCGCCGTCGTCGGCGTGCCCTTCGACTCCGGTGTCTCCTACCGGCCCGGCGCCCGCTTCGGCGGCAACGCGATCCGTGAGGCGTCCCGTCTGCTGCGCCCGTACAACCCGGCCCAGGACGCCTCCCCGTTCGCCCTCGCGCAGGTCGCCGACGCCGGTGACATCGCCGCGAACCCGTTCAACATCAACGAGGCCGTCGAGACCGTCGAGGCCGCGGCCGACGAGCTGCTCGGTACCGGCGCCCGTCTGATGACGCTCGGCGGCGACCACACCATCGCGCTGCCCCTGCTGCGTTCCGTCGCCAAGAAGCACGGCCCCGTAGCCCTGCTCCACTTCGACGCGCACCTGGACACCTGGGACACCTACTTCGGCGCCGAGTACACCCACGGCACCCCGTTCCGCCGTGCCGTCGAGGAGGGCATCCTCGACACGGAGGCGCTCTCCCACGTCGGCACGCGCGGCCCGCTGTACGGCAAGCAGGACCTGACCGACGACGCCAAGATGGGCTTCGGCATCGTCACGTCCGCCGACGTCATGCGGCGGGGTGTCGACGAGATCGCCGACCAGCTGCGCCAGCGCATCGGTGACCGCCCGCTGTACATCTCCATCGACATCGACGTCCTGGACCCGGCCCACGCGCCCGGCACCGGCACCCCCGAGGCCGGCGGCCTCACCTCCCGCGAGCTGCTGGAGATCCTCCGCGGGCTCTCCTCCTGCAACCTGGTCTCCGCGGACCTCGTCGAGGTCGCCCCCGCGTACGACCACGCGGAGATCACCTCCGTCGCCGCCTCCCACACGGCGTACGAACTGACCACGATCATGTCCCGCCAGATCGCAGAGGCACGCTCCAAGTGACCCACGACCACCACGACGACCGCCCTCGGCTCACCCCCGCGCAGGCCGAGGCCGCTCTCAGCCCCCCGCCGGGGCGCAACGGCGGCGACCTCGTCGTCGAGAGCCTCCAGGGCCTCGGCGCCACCACCGTCTTCGGGCTGCCGGGCCAGCACGCGCTCGGCATGTTCGACGCGCTGCGCCGCTCCTCCCTCTCGTACATCGGTCTGCGCGTCGAGAACAACGCGGGCTTCGCCGCCGACGCCTACGGCCGGATCACCGGAGAGGTCGCCCCGCTGCTGCTCTCCACGGGACCGGGCGCCCTGACCTCCCTCGCCGCGCTCCAGGAGGCGGCGGCGGCCTCGGCCCCCGTGCTCGCGATCTCCAGCCAGATCCCGACCGCGGGCCTCGGCGGCGGCCGGCACGGCTATCTGCACGAGCTCCGCGACCAGAAGGCGTCGTTCCGCGACATCGTGAAGTCGGTGCACACCGTGCGTACCGCTTCCCAGATCCCGTCCGCGATCGCCGCCGCCTGGGAGTCCGCGCTCACCGCCCCGCACGGCCCGGTCTGGGTGGAGATCCCGCAGGACGTGCTGCTCGCCGAGACGATCCTGCCGGTCGTCACGGCGATGGACGCCACCCCGCGCGAGCTGTACCCGCGCCCCGAGCTGACCGTCGCGGCTGCCCACCTGCTCTCGAAGGCCGAGCGCCCGGCGATCATCGCGGGCGGCGGAGTCGTACGGTCCGACGCGAGCGGCAAGCTGCGCGCCCTCGCGGAGAAGATCAACGCCCCCGTCGTCACCACGTTCGGCGGCAAGGGCGCCTTCCCCTGGGAGCACCCGCTGTCCCTGCGCTCCTGGCTGGAGGACCGGCACACCACGGACTTCCTGGAGTCCGCGGACGTCCTGCTGGTCGTCGGCTCGGGCCTGGGCGAGCTCTCGTCGAACTACCACACGTTCGCCCCGCGCGGCCGGGTCATCCAGATCGAGGCCGACGCCGGGAAGCTGGAGTCCAACCACCCCGCGCTCGGCATCCACTCCGACGCCCGCGAGGCACTCGACGACCTCCTCGACGCGGTCGAGGCACGCGAGGACGAGACGGCCGCCGAGCGTGTCGTGACGGTGCTGGAGAAGGTACGGGCCCGGATCGACGCCCAGGACCTCACCCTGGAGCAGCAGGTCCTCGCCTCGGTACGCGAGGCACTGCCCGACACCGCGCCCAGCTTCTGGGACATGACGATCCTGGCCTACTGGGCCTGGTCCGCCTTCGACGCCCGCCACCCGAACACGATGCACTCGGCCCAGGGCGCGGGCGGCCTCGGCTACGGCTTCCCGGCGGCGATCGGCGCGGCGGCGGCCGACCCCACGAAGCCGGTCCTCGCGGTCTCCGGCGACGGCGGCGCGATGTACTCCATCGCCGAACTGGCGACGGCCAGGCAGTACGGCCTGCCCGTCACCTGGCTGATCGTCGACGACGGCGGCTACGGCATCCTGCGCGAGTACATGACCGGCGCGTTCGGCGAGGCCACCGGGACGGAACTCTCCCGCCCCGACTTCGTCGCCCTGGCCGAGTCCTTCGGCGTCCCCGCGGTCCGTACGACCCCGGAGTCCCTCACGGAGGACCTCGGCAAGGCCCTGGCGGCCCCCGGCCCCTCCGTGGTGGTGCTCCCGGCCCTGCTGAGGATGTTCGAGCCGACGCATCTCTGACGGCATCAGCGGTCCCTTCGTCCTAGGACTGTCCTAGGACGAAGGGACCGTTTGTGTTGCGGCGGGATGAAATCCGCTGCTGAGCGCGTTGGTGACTTCCGGTAGATCAGGTGGACAGCGGGTCGAACGGGAGGCACCGGTGGAGGGCGCAGAGCAACAGGGGTGGGGCCGGCGGCTGACCGGATACGCATGGCGCTACAAGCGCAATGTGGTGCTGGCGCTGGGTTCCTCGCTCGCCGGTATGGCCGTGATGGCCCTCGTCCCGCTGATCACCAAGGTGATCATCGACGACGTGGTCGTCGGCCACACCCGTTCCCTCGCCGTCTGGACCGGGCTCCTCATAGTCGCGGCCGTGCTCGTCTACATCGCCACGTACATCAGGCGGTACTACGGCGGCAGGCTCGCCCTCGACGTACAGCACGACCTGCGTACCGAGATGTACACGACGATCACCCGGCTCGACGGGAAGCGGCAGGACGAGCTGTCCACCGGCCAGGTCGTGGGGCGCGCCACCAGCGACCTCCAGCTGATCCAGGGCCTTCTCTTCATGCTCCCGATGACGATCGGGAACGTCCTGCTCTTCGTCATCTCCCTGGTGATCATGGCGTGGCTCTCGCCGCTCCTGACGCTCGTCGCCCTGGCCGTGGCCCCCGCGCTCTGGTTCATCGCCCGCCGCTCCCGCACCCGCCTCTTCCCCGCCACCTGGTACGCCCAGAGCCAGGCCGCCGCCGTCGCCGGAGTCGTCGACGGCGCCGTCTCCGGGGTCCGCGTCGTCAAGGGGTTCGGGCAGGAGGACCAGGAGACCGGCAAGCTGCGCGAGGTCGGACGCCGCCTCTTCGCCGGGCGGCTGCGCACCGTCAAGCTGAATTCCCGCTACACCCCGGCCCTCCAGGCCGTGCCCGCGCTCGGCCAGGTCGCGATGCTGGCGCTCGGCGGCTGGCTCGCCACCCGGGGGGAGATCACCCTCGGTACGTTCGTCGCCTTCTCCACCTACCTCGCCCAGCTGGTGGGCCCGGTCCGGATGCTGGCCATGGTCCTCACCGTCGGCCAGCAGGCCAGGGCAGGTGTGGAACGCGTCCTGGAGCTGATCGACACCGAGCCGACCATGCAGGACGGCACCAAGGAACTCCCGGCCGATGCCCCGGCGCGCGTCGAGTTCGACGACGTGAGCTTCGGTTACGACGAGGAGCGGCCCGTCCTCGACGGCTTCTCGCTCACCATCGAGCCCGGCGAGACCGTCGCCGTCGTCGGCTCATCCGGCAGCGGCAAGTCCACCGTCTCGCTCCTGCTGCCCCGCTTCTACGACGTCACGCACGGCGCCGTCCTCGTCGGCGGCCACGACGTCCGCGAGCTCACCCAGGAGTCGCTGCGGGCCGCCATCGGGCTCGTACCGGAGGACAGCTTCCTGTTCTCCGACACCGTCCGGGCCAACATCGCGTACGGATTCCCGGACGCCACCCAGGAACAGATCGAGGAGGCCGCGCGCTCCGCGCAGGCCCACGGCTTCATCACCGACCTGCCGAAGGGGTACGACACCACGGTCGGCGAGCACGGGCTCACCCTCTCCGGCGGTCAGCGCCAGCGCGTCGCGCTCGCCCGCGCGATCCTCACCGACCCCCGCCTGCTGCTCCTGGACGACGCCACGTCCGCCGTGGACGCCCGCGTCGAGCACGAGATCCACGAGGCCCTCAAGCAGGTCATGGCGGGCCGCACCACCCTCCTGATCGCCCACCGCCGCTCCACGCTGGGCCTCGCCGACCGGATCGCCGTCCTCGACAAGGGCCGGCTCGCCGACATCGGCACCCACGAGGAGCTGGAGCGGCGCTCCGCGCTCTACCGGCGCCTCCTCACCGACCCGGACGAGCTGGGCGGCACCTCGCCCGGCCACCGGCCGGTCAGGGCGGACGTGCGCGAGGACGACCGGATGCTCCAGGAGGAACTGGAGGCCGAGTTCGACGCCGAGCACGGCATCACCCCCGAGCTGTGGATCCGCAAGGACGAGCCGCGCGGCACGGTGGCGGACGGGATGCCGGCCACCCCCGAGCTGCTGGCCCAGGTCGACGCGCTGCCGCCGGCCACCGACACCCCGGACATCGACGAGGCGAGCGCCGTACGGGCCGAGGATTCCTACGGGCTGCGCAGGCTGTTGCGCGGCTTCGGGCTGCCGCTGCTGGTGAGCCTGGGACTCGTCGCCGTCGACGCGGGCATGGGCCTGCTCCTGCCCGTACTGATCAGGCACGGCATCGACGAGGGCGTCACGCAGCTGGCGCTCGGCGCGGTCTGGGCCGCCTCCGGGCTCGCCCTGTTCGTCGTACTCGTGCAGTGGCTCGCGCAGATCGGCGAGACCCGGATGACGGGCCGCACCGGTGAGCGCGTCCTGTACTCGCTCCGGCTCAAGATCTTCGCGCAGCTCCAGCGCCTCGGCCTCGACTACTACGAGCGCGAGCTGACCGGCCGGATCATGACCCGGATGACGACGGACGTGGACGCGCTGTCCACGTTCCTCCAGACCGGACTCGTCACGGCCTTCGTCTCCGTCGTCACCTTCTTCGGCATCATGGTCGCCCTGCTCGTCCTCGACCTCCAGCTGGCGCTGGTCGTCTTCGCCACCCTGCCGGTCCTGGTCATCGGGACGTTCTTCTTCCGCCGCAAGAGCGTCGCGGCGTACGAGCTGGCCCGTGAGCGGATCAGCGCCGTCAACGCCGACCTCCAGGAGTCCGTCTCCGGGCTCCGCATCGTGCAGGCGTTCGGCCGCGAGCGGGACGGCTCCGAGCGGTACGCGGCGAGCAGCGACCACTACCGCCAGGCCCGGGTACGCGGCCAGTGGCTGATCTCGGTCTACTTCCCGTTCGTCCAGCTGTTGGCCTCCGTGGCCGCCGCCGCCGTACTGATCGTCGGCGCGGGCCGTGTCGACAACGGCACCCTGACCACCGGCGCGCTTGTCGCGTACCTCCTCTACATCGATCTGTTCTTCGCCCCCGTGCAGCAGCTCTCCCAGGTCTTCGACGGCTACCAGCAGGCCACGGTCTCGCTCGGCCGCATCCAGGAACTCCTCCAGGAGCGGACGTCCACGGCCGACCCCGACGAGCCGCTGGACGTGCTGTCGCTGCGCGGCGACATCGCCTTCGAGGACGTGTCCTTCGCCTACAACGGTGAGGAGGAGGCGCTCACCGGTATCGACCTGCGCGTCCCCGCGGGTCAGACGGTGGCCTTCGTCGGTGAGACGGGCGCGGGCAAGTCCACGCTCGTCAAGCTCGTCGCCCGGTTCTACGACCCGACGGCCGGCCGGGTCACGGCGGACGGCACCGATCTGCGCAAGCTCGACATGACCGCGTACCGGCACCGGCTCGGAGTCGTACCGCAGGAGGCGTACCTCTTCGCCGGTACGGTCCGCGACGCCATCGCCTACGGCCTGCCGGACGCCACCGACGCACAGGTGGAGGCGGCGGCGCGGTCGGTCGGCGCGCACGAGATGATCGCCACGCTCGACGGCGGCTATCTGCACGAGGTCGCCGAGCGTGGCCGTAACCTCTCGGCCGGCCAGCGCCAGCTGATCGCCCTCGCCCGCGCCGAACTGGTCGACCCGGACATCCTGCTCCTCGACGAGGCGACCGCCGCCCTGGACCTCGCCACCGAGGCCCTGGTCAACCAGGCCACCGACCGGCTCACCGGCCGCCGCACCACCCTGGTCGTGGCGCACCGGCTGACGACGGCGGCCCGCGCGGACCGGGTCGTGGTGATGGACCACGGCCGGGTCGTCGAGGACGGCACCCATGACGAACTGCTCGCCAGGGACGGGAAGTACGCCCGGCTGTGGCGTACGTTCATCGGCGAGGACGAGCCGGTGTCCAACTCGTCCGTGGTGTGACGGGCCATCTTCGTGCAACCTTCGGACGGCCACCCGCGTCGTACGCATGTACGCGCACGTCTCGGGTAGGGCCAATGCGTTCGATGGGGATGGTGAGACCACTGAGGTCATCGAGACTGCCGGGATCCGCACGGAAATTCGCCGGGAGAGTCGGCGGGAGTGGCGAGGGGAGAGCCGCCGGGCTTGGTGCGGGGAGAGCTGCCGGGCTTGGTGCGGGGAGAGCTGCCGGGCGTGGTGCGGGGAGGGCCGCCGGTAAGCGCGCCCTCGCGTATCTGCTCGTCCTGCCGCTGCTGGCGTCCGTCGGCCTCGCCCTCGGCGCGCCCGCCCAGGCCGCCGGAGTCTGTTCCGGGCGGCCGGCGAAGACGGTGCCCTTCGCCAAGGGCGAGCTGCGCGTCTACAAGAGCCGCGCCTACGTCTGCGCCGTCACCGTCGCCAAGAAGCCGGGCCCCCGCCGTGCGA
This sequence comes from Streptomyces sp. NPDC055749, assembly GCF_053617235.1. NCBI lineage: Bacteria > Bacillati > Actinomycetota > Actinomycetes > Kitasatosporales > Streptomycetaceae > Streptomyces > Streptomyces sp. NPDC055749. The sequence goes on from NZ_JBSHFH010000007.1 coordinate 203,599, forward strand.
TGAGCGTCAAGCTCCAGGCGCGCGGCGGCAACCCGGTCGTCGACAAGGGCCGTTTCACGACGCGGGCGGGCCCCGTGACCGTCTACGCACTCCACCGCTGCGTCCGCGCGACCGGCGCCGTGGCGGGCAGTTCGGCCTCCACCGGATGGATCCTCTGCTGACCTCCACCTGGCCCCTTGTTGAAAGACCAGTCAACTGGGTCTGGCGTGGCACGTGTTGCCCCCGCTAGGTTCACGGCGAATGTCGTGAATCAAGGGGAGGGTGCATGCGCAAGGCGCTCAGAGGGTTTCTGTCGCTCGCGGTGCTCATAGGCACTGTCAGTGCGGCCGGAGCCTCGGCCGGTGCGGCCACCGCCGCGGAACCGACCGCGACGCAGAGCAGCACGATCAGCAGCGAAGCAAGCAGCGAGGACATCAAGGACCGCATCCTGGCCATCCCGGGGATGAGTCTGATCCAGGAGAAGCCGTATCCCGGATACCGCTACTTCGTCCTCAACTACACCCAGCCGGTCGATCACCGGAACCCGTCCAAGGGCACGTTCCAGCAGCGCATCACCCTGCTGCACAAGGACACGACCCGGCCGACGGTCTTCTTCACCAGTGGCTACAACGTCTCCACCAACCCCAGCCGCAGTGAGCCGACGCAGATCATCGACGGCAACCAGGTCTCGCTGGAGTACCGCTTCTTCACCCCGTCCCGCCCGGCGCCCGCCGACTGGTCCAAGCTCGACATCTGGCAGGCGGCCACCGACCAGCACCGGGTCTTCAAGGCGCTGAAGAAGATCTACACGAAGAACTGGCTGACCACCGGCGGTTCCAAGGGCGGCATGACCGCCACGTACTTCGAGCGCTTCTACCCGAAGGACATGGACGGCGTCGTCGCCTACGTCGCGCCCAACGACGTGGTGAACAAGGAGGACTCGGCGTACGACCGGTTCTTCGAGAACGTCGGCACCAAGGAGTGCCGCGACCGGCTGAGCGGTGTCCAGCGCGAGGCGCTCGTCCGCCGCGAGCCGCTGGAGAAGAAGTACGAGGCGTACGCCGCCGAGAACGGCTACACCTTCAACACCGTCGGCTCGCTCGACAAGGCGTACGAGGCCGTGGTCATGGACTACGTCTGGGCGTTCTGGCAGTACAGCACGCTCGCCGACTGCGAGGCCATCCCGGCCGACGCCCCGAACGCCACCGACGACGAGATCTGGGGTTCGATCGACGGTATCTCCGGCTTCTCCTTCTACGCCGACCAGGGCCTGAGCCCGTACACGCCGTACTACTACCAGGCGGGCACGCAGCTCGGATCCCCCGACATCAAGCAGCCGTGGCTCGGCGACCTGAGCCGCTACGGCTACCAGCCGCCGCGCAACTTCGTGCCGAGCGACATCCCCATGACGTTCCAGCCGCGGGTGATGCGGGACGTGGACACGTGGGTGCGGCACAACGCCAACCGGATGATGTACGTCTACGGGCAGAACGACCCGTGGGGTGCGGAGCCCTTCCGCCTCGGCTACGGCGCCCGTGACAGCTACGTCTACACCGTGCCGGGCGGCAACCACGGCTCCAAGGTCGGTGGACTCGTCGCCGACGAGAAGGCCGAGGCCATCGCGACCATCCTGCGCTGGGCGGGGGTCGCCCCGGCGGCCGTTCAGGCCGACCCGGCGAAGGCGAAGCCGCTGGCCGCGTACGACGCGGGCCTGGACAAGCGGGACGCGAAGACCGAGCGGCGCCAGGGCACGCTGCGTCCCTGACGCGCTGACGCACTGACACCGAGAGCGGGCTGCGCCCGCCGGGTTCCGGATTTCGGACC